>NZ_JAUBWA010000001.1:0-111013 GCF_036702825.1 Microcoleus sp. A003_D6
GCGATGGGATAGGGAGCTGCGTAGTTGGGCCAATGCGGGTTGATCCGCTCAAAGTAAAACAGAAAGGGGAGGGCTGATGCCTCCCATGTCATTGCAATAAATGACTATAGTTTTACCAGCTATGATATTAAATAAACTTAGGAGGCGGGCGAGATGAATGGTGATGAACTTCTCAAGCGATACGCAGCCGGAGAAAGAAATTTTCATGAAACAAACTTGATAGGCGGTTCCCTGTCAAAAGCTTTCCTAAGTCATATTTGCCTCGCCTGTGCCAACTTGAAAGACGTAAACCTAGCTTCGGCAGACCTGAGTTGGGCTAACTTAATTGGTGCAAACCTCGATAGTGCTTGTCTGCTGCTGGCAGACCTACATGGTGCGGATCTGAGTAAAGCAAATCTAACTCATGCGAAATTAACAGGGGCCGACCTGATTGACGCAAACTTAGAAAATGCCAACTTAGCAGATACTAAAATGATTGGTGTCAACTTGAGCGGGGCAAATTTGTATGGTGCCAATCTCATGGAAGCCAACCTCATAGATGCTTGCTTGGATGAAGCTAATCTCGAAGGAGCGAATCTTTGCGAAGTCAAACTTCGGGGAGCGAGTCTGAGAAGAGCCAACTTGAGAGGAGCCTTTTTATGCGAAAGTAACCTTCAGGACGCCGATTTGAGAGAAGCTGATTTGCGCGGTGCTAATTTAAGCGGTGCCTTTTTATGCGGTACTAACCGCAAAGGCGCTAAGTCAGATAAGGAAACTGTTTTAAGGGGGGCGATTCATTTTTGCATCAGACAAATCTAAAATCAGACAAGTCTGAGATCGAGCAGTATATACGCGCAGAATCTGACAACTAAGGACTGAAAAATATAGTATTCATTTGACTGAAAGTGCAGTTAATTTGCTCCTGTACCTTAGCAAAATGAAGCTGCATCTTTAGTATCTCTTTCTTAGAATTAGCTTCAGCAATTTTACTTTCCAAAGCCAGCAAGTTGCGGTTGAGAGTTTCTACTCGCACAGTTTGGTCGTCTAAGTCAATTTTTAGTTCTGCCGCCTTATCGAATTGAATCTGCTTGCGAACCAAGGCGAGGCGAACTGAACTTTCATCCTCTTTTTGAAGTCCTGGCAAAGCTCGCTGATGCCACTGATTGGCTTGAGATTCAGCTTGATTGTACTGCCACTGAATCCGCAGTTGGGCGGAAATCGCGCTGCCAACAGCCTGACGCAGTTCTTTGAGAGGTTCCTGAATTTCTGAGATTAACAAATCCCAAAGATCCATCAGTTCGCTGGTAAATTGTTCGCGTTCTACAGAGGCTACCAATGCTTCTAACAGCAATAAATTTGGTTGCATCTGCTGCATATTTGTCTCAAATATTAGCTGTGCTTTTGACAACTGTCGATCGCTATTTTTTTCTGAGACTGCACCGGGTAAGCGATCTAATATTTTTTGATTGTTGTTTCTCTGGGCTTCTGAATCTGAACTTGCACGTACAAAGGCTTGTAATTTTTCGCGGGCGATCGCACTTAGGCTTTGTCGCAGCAAATCGCCGGCCGCCCGCTGCACAGGCCCTGTTTCGCTTTGACAAATCTTGATGACTATTTTTAAGCCTGGATCGCCGTAATTCAATGTCTCTGTCAGGGCGGCGATTCGATGTTCGCTGACAGAACTAGACAGCCTGTGTTTAACTCCTGCTAGTCCGCCGAGCACGACACCGCCCACAGGAGGCGACAGTTGACCGCCTTTAACAGCATCGTATGGTTTCGGTTGGTCGAGATTTTGTGACACAAGTATCTAATTTTGGAACGGGCAAGATGCCCGTTCCACATAAAAATTTATTTTTGTGGAACGGGCAAGACGCCCGTTCCTAGATATTTTTGTAAAAGGTCTATTAATTCTCAATTATTTAATCTCCAATGCGAAAATCGAAAATCAAAAATGGTATGATTTATGTGTAATTTTGGCTTCAATGCAGGCAAAGTCGATCGTACTTTTTGCCTGCCCCATTGACTACTTGAGCGTATCTTTAAGTACAGTCCTCGCTGCCAAGTGATTGCGAGTAGAAGTCAAAATTTCGGTTTCGCGTTCTAATCTCGCAGCAGTATCTTGCAATTCTAATAGAGTTTGCTGTTCTGTCGCTGCACCGTAAAGGTAGCTGGCTACCCAGTAGGACAATTCTGTGGGCAAACTGGGAATGTCTTCCGGGAGGTCGATCGGCTGATCCATCAATTTACTGGAGAGGCGAACTACATCTCTCAGCAGTTGTTCGACATCTTTTCCCAAAGGTCTGAGGTCTTGTTGCGGCGGTTCGTCTTCTATCCACTCTACCAGACCGACTAAATATGGTTTTTCCCGAACTGCGTCGAGCACTCGGAACCGCTGCTGTCCGAGAGTCATAATCTTCATGCGATCGTCGGGGAGGCGCTGGCAGTGAATCACTTCGGCGCAACAGCCAACGGCAGAAACTTTATTTTGGTTGGGGTCCCACATGAGTACACCGAAACGCCGATCGCCCTCCAGAATCGTATTCATCATGATTCGATAGCGAAACTCGAAGATTTGCAGCGGCAGCGGTCTACCTGGAAATAGAACCACTTCCGGCAAGGGGAATAAGGGGAGTTCGCGAACTGCTACAGAGGAAGAGGATGCCATTGTCGCTCAAATGTGAGGGTACTTGCGCTTATTTTTCTTACTTTAACTGATTTGAGGCAATTCCGGGGCAGGAGCGATCGTCATTTGGACGGGAACGGGATCGACGCCTCACGCCCGCCAATGCTGCTAGCAACCGCTATCAGCTTCAACAAGCCGTCATGCCTTCAAAATGATTAAAATTATGTTTTTATTTAATTAACGATTTCAAACGCTCTGATAGCTCCTTTTAAATGAGCGTTTGTCTATCGCTCAGCGATCGATCTAATTTTACGTTTAATTATACAGATTTACTTACAAACCACTAACTAATGACTAATGACTAATGACTACTGTCGATCGAACTTTCAGCAAAAAGAAGGAACAATGTATTTTTCCATTGTTCCTTCTTTCCAAGTTTCCGATGTGTCAATCTACAGCTTGACTTCGATATCTACGCCGGCGGGCAAATCCAGTTTCATCAAAGCATCAATTGTTTTGGCAGAAGGCTGGTGAATGTCGATAATTCTGCGGTGCGTGCGGGTTTCAAAGTGTTCGCGAGAATCTTTGTCTACGTGGGGCGATCGCAGCAAGCAGTAAATCCGCCGTTTTGTGGGTAAAGGAATCGGGCCGATCGCAGTGGCGGCTGTCCGATTTGCTGTATCTACAATCTTTTCGCAAGATGCGTCTAGAATGCGCCGATCGAAAGCTTTGAGGCGAATGCGAATTTTTTGTTGTTGGATAGCTGCCATTTTTGTTTCTTTAATTTTCTAGGTTCAGTTTATTTTTAGTCATTAGTTATTAGTCATTAGTCATTAGTTATTAGTTATTCACTATTTAATCGTTAACTGCTGACTGCTGACTGATGACTGATGATTGATGACTGCTGACTAAATAGCAGAAAAGCCTATTGATATTTGGCGGCTTTTCTGCTATTTAGGCTGTTAGTGCAGTCCTACTTGAGGATTTTGGAAACGACGCCGGCGCCGACGGTGCGGCCGCCTTCGCGGATAGCGAAGCGCATTCCTTGTTCGATCGCGATCGGGTGGATCAGTTCAACAGTCATTTTGATCCGGTCGCCGGGCATCACCATTTCAGCTTCGGTACCGTCATCAGCGGTGAATTGTGCGATCGTGCCGGTCACGTCAGTGGTACGGACGTAGAATTGAGGGCGATATCCAGAGAAAAAGGGTGTGTGCCGGCCGCCTTCTTCCTTCTTGAGGATGTACACTTCAGATTCAAACTGAGTGTGAGGCATGATGCTTTTCGGCTTAGCAATCACCATTCCGCGTTCAATATCCGCCTTTAAAATCCCCCGCAGCAGCAGGCCCACGTTATCGCCGGCCAAACCTTCCTCCAGAGACTTGGTGAACATTTCCACACCAGTCACCGTAGTGCTGCGAGTGTCCTTAAGACCCACCACTTCGACTGTTTCGCCGACTTTGATGGTTCCGCGTTCAATCCGACCTGTGGCTACAGTGCCCCGACCTGTAATCGAGAATACGTCTTCTACAGCCATCAAGAAGGGCTTGTCAATTTCGCGTTCTGGGGTAGGGATGTAAGAATCTACTGCTTCCATCAGCTTGTAAATCTTGTCAACCCACTCATTCTCGCCCTCCTTGGTTTTGGGATTGGCAAGCATCGCTTCGAGAGCTTTCAAGCCCGAACCGGTCACGATGGGGATGTCATCGCCAGGAAAATCGTAAGAGCTCAAAAGTTCGCGAACTTCCAGTTCTACCAATTCCAAGAGTTCAGCGTCATCCACCATGTCTTCCTTGTTCAAGAAGACAACCAGGCTGGGAACGCCAACTTGCTTAGCTAGCAGGATGTGTTCGCGAGTTTGAGGCATGGGGCCGTCTGCCGCTGACACTACTAGGATGCCGCCGTCCATTTGAGCAGCACCGGTGATCATGTTTTTCACGTAGTCAGCGTGTCCGGGGCAATCTACGTGGGCATAGTGCCGACCTGTGGTTTCGTATTCCACGTGAGCAGTATTAATCGTAATACCCCGTGCTTTTTCTTCTGGCGCGGCGTCGATGTCGGCGTAGTTCTTAGCCTTTGCTTGACCTAGTGCAGAGAGAGTCATCGTAATCGCGGCGGTCAAAGTTGTTTTGCCGTGGTCAACGTGACCGATCGTACCGATGTTTACGTGGGGTTTATTCCGTTCAAATTTTGCGCGTGCCATTCTCGATTTGTTCCTTGTTTTTTTAGCGATTTTAGACTTGAGATTTTAGATTCTCGATTTTGGATTCAATCCAAAATCCAAAATCTAAAATCTAAAATCATTAGTTCCCTTTGTTCTTAGCGATGATGGCTTCAGCCACATTTCGCGGCACTTCTTCGTAATGGCTGAATTCCATTGTGAAGATGCCTCGACCTTGGGTTTTCGAGCGGATGTCGGTAGCGTAACCAAACATTTCTGCTAGTGGAACTTTTACAGAAACTTTGGCAATTCCCTGATCCGTCTCTTGGCCCTCGATCTGACCCCGACGCGAGTTGAGGTCGCCGATGACGTTCCCGATGTAATCTTCGGGAACTTCAACCTCTACTTTCATCATAGGCTCTAGCAGCACTGGCGACGCCTTCATCACGGCTTCTTTGATCGCCATTGAACCGGCGATCTTAAATGCCATTTCTGAGGAGTCTACGTCGTGGAAAGACCCGTCTACCATAGTAGCTTTGAGGTCAATCACGGGATATCCTGCTACAATACCCGATTCGCAGGCTTCTTTCATCCCTTGTTCTGCCGGGCCGATGTACTCTTTGGGTACAGTGCCACCGACAATTTTGGAGAGAAATTCAAAGCCGCTTCCGACTTCGGTGGGTTCTAGTTCGATCACAACGTGACCGTACTGACCTTTACCGCCGCTTTGGCGGATAAATTTACCTTCGGCGCGGACGGATTTGCGAATGGTTTCGCGGTAGGCTACTTGCGGCTGACCCACGTTGGCTTCTACTTTGAATTCCCGCAGCATCCTGTCTACCAGGATTTCCAGGTGCAGTTCGCCCATGCCGGCGATGACTGTCTGGTTGGTTTCCGGGTCAACGTTGACTCGGAAGGTGGGGTCTTCTTCCGAGAGCGACTGGAGGGCTTTGGAGAGCTTCTCCATGTCTTGTTTGGTTTTGGGTTCGACAGCCACGGAGATGACTGGCTCTGGAATAAACAGAGATTCCAGAATCACTGGCGCTCCTTCTTCGCAGATGGTGTCGCCGGTGAAGGTGTCTTTCAAACCCAAGGCTGCTCCCAAGTCTCCGGCGCGGAGTTCGTCTACTTCTATCCGATCGTCGGCTTTGAGGACAATTAAGCGAGAAACCCGCTCTTTTTTGTCTTTGGTGGAGTTTAGGACGTAGCTACCTTTTTTGAGGATACCGGAGTAGACGCGAACAAAGGTCAGGCGGCCGTAGGGGTCTGCCATGATTTTGAATGCCAGGGCTGACAGGGGCGCGTTGTCGTCTGCGAATCGCTCTGCGGTGTCGCCGTTGGGCAGCAGTCCTTGAATAGGGGGAACTTCCAAGGGCGACGGCAGGTAGTCGATCACTGCATCCAACAAAAGCTGAACGCCTTTGTTTTTGAAGGCAGAACCGCACAGCATGGGGACGATCGCCCCGGAGACTGTGCCCACACGCAGGGCCGAGCGGATTTCCGCTTCTGTTAACTCTTCACCTTCGAGATATTTTGCGGTGAGGGCGTCGCTGGTTTCTGCTACGGACTCGATCAGCTTGGTTCGGTATTCTACTGCTAGATCCTTTACTTCATCGGGGACTTCTATTTCCTCGATATCCGTGCCGGTGTTGTTCTTGTAGATGTAGGCTTTCATCTCTACTAAATCTACAATTCCCCGGAAGTTTTCTTCGCTGCCGATCGGGATTTGGATGGGTACGGCGTTCGCTCTCATCCGATCGCGAATTTGACCGTAGACTTTGTAGAAGTTTGCACCCATCCGATCCATTTTGTTGACGAACACGATCCGGGGCACTTTGTACCTATCGGCTTGCCGCCAAACTGTTTCCGATTGCGGCTGCACTCCGCCTACCGAGCAGAACACTGCGATCACTCCGTCGAGCACTCGCATGGAGCGTTCTACTTCGATCGTGAAGTCTACGTGTCCTGGAGTGTCGATGATGTTGATTTTGTGATCTTTCCAACTGGTGGTGATAGCGGCGGCAGTAATCGTAATTCCACGCTCTCGCTCTTGTGCCATCGTGTCCATAGTTGTTGTTCCATCGTGCACTTCACCCATTTTGTGAACCATGCCTGAATAGAACAGAATTCTTTCTGTTGTTGTTGTTTTGCCCGCGTCAATGTGGGCGGCGATGCCGATGTTGCGAGTTTTTTCTAGCGGGACGATACGTACCACAGCTACCTCCTGAGAGTTTGTGTTGCTATAATACAACTATACTACACAATGACTTTGTTTGCCGTCGCTACCGACTTAAAACATAAGTATATGGAGCTTATTGTTACATTTTAATACTTTTTGCAAGATTTGTTCACAAAAATATTAAGGATGTGTCATGGGCGATCGAGAGAATACGTCAGTTTTGAGTTTTGAGGAAGGCAGTTTTTGATTGGCCCTGCGGGCAGTGCTGCCAGTCGCAATGCAATCTCAATACTCAAAACTTAAAGTGTCAATCCCTCGCCTGTGCTTTTATACCACAGGCTCGCTCAATTAGACCTGCATTCGAGCTGGCAATTAGTAACGATAGTGAGCAAAAGCCTTGTTGGCTTCGGCCATGCGGTGGGTTTCTTCGCGCTTGCGAATGGCACTGCCTGTTTCGTTAGCTGCATCCATCAGTTCGTTTGCCAGCTTGGCGGCCATCGAGCGGCCGGTGCGAGCGCGGGCAAATCTGATCAGCCAGCGGAGGGCGAGGGTGGTACCGCGATCGGAACGCACTTCCATCGGCACTTGGTAGGTGGCGCCACCTACCCGGCGGGCTTTGACTTCGACTAGGGGTGTAGCGTTTTTGACTGCTTTTTCAAACAAGTCTAACGGTTCGGCCCCTGTGCGTTCTTGGATTGTTTTGAGGGCGTCGTAGACGATGCTGGAGGCCACGGATTTTTTGCCGTGCTGCATGATCCGTCTCACCATCATGCTTACCAACCGGCTGTTGTAGGTTGGATCTGGCGGAACTGGACGTTTTTGAATAACTGTGCGGCGAGACATAGTTCTATTTGGGATTTTTGATTTTGAATGATTGAATTTGGGGTTTTGGGCTTAAATATCGATCCCGGACGATCGGATTTATTTTTGCTTCCCAACCCCGACGATCGGGCGAGATCCGTGTTACTTTTTCTCTTTAGGACGCTTGGCCCCGTATTTGGAACGGCCCTGCTTGCGGTCTTTCACCCCGGCGGTGTCTAAGGTACCGCGAATAATGTGGTATCTAACTCCGGGCAAATCTTTTACCCGACCGCCCCGGATCATTACTACCGAGTGTTCTTGCAAGTTGTGACCGATGCCGGGGATGTAGGCTGTCACTTCAAAACCAGAGGTCAGCCGTACCCGAGCCACCTTCCGCAGCGCCGAGTTTGGTTTTTTCGGGGTGGTCGTGTACACTCTGGTGCAAACTCCGCGGCGCTGGGGGCAACTCTTGAGAGCTGGCGATTTGGTTTTTTTCTGTGTTTGTTCCCGTGCTGAACGGATGAGTTGCTGAATAGTGGGCATGAGTTACGGCATTTCTAGCTTTTTGCTGAATATAGTGATTTGGCGGCATCCGCACTGAAAGTCCCTTCCCCTCTGGGGGGACGGGATAAATGAAAATAATTATGGGTAAGTGAGGATACCAGACTCTATATAGTACACGACTCGACTTTTTTTGGCAAGGAATTTGCACGGCGGACGATCGAACTTCCTTCCTTGCTGCAAGTTTGGACTTGCGACCACAACGGGCGAATGGTATGTGACTTACTATAATTTAAGCGCAACTGTGATGCTTGTCACAGCGGCCAGCAAAATTTATGAAAAGCAAAATATCGGGATATTTCGCTCGAATCACCATTTTTCGGAGAGGCCCATCAACTCTCTTTGTGCGATCGCATCACAGTCTCAGGCCGATCGATATCACATAAAGTTATCTAAAATTGCCGGATAATCAGAAATATACATTGAGTTGCCCGCAGATGAGAACCACAGCTTATAATCCTGAATATACAATTTCCGAACTTTACTTGAACATTTGGAAATCCGGTAAGATCGATCGAACTGTGTTCCACCAAATTCAATACGCAATTAATTCTCAGAGTTTAAGAAGTTCCGACGATCGAAAAATTGTCAGCAGGCTGCTCTATGCAGTGCGGCGGGGATGGCTGTCAGTCATGGACTGAATTGCTTGGGAATGTTGAGTGCGTTCCGTTGCTTCGGGACTCCCCATGCGTAGCGCCGTCAATAAGTTTGGATTTGTGAGATTTGAGTTTTGAGTCAAAATCCCATCCCTAAAATTAGAGGGATTTAAAAAAAATCACCGCTCTTGAAAGGCAATATTAAGGTAAAATGACTGGGTATGTTTAATTCTACAGAACTGCTGATCGAAGCTTTCATTAAACAACTTGAGAACGGGTACAGTCGCACTTACGGAGGCTACAAATCAGATTATGCCGACATTATTGCCTGGGTTGGGGCAATGGCATTAGAAAACATAGCCAATAGCGACGCTCTTTATCACAACGTAGAACACGCCATTTGCATTACCTTAGTCGGTCAAGAAATCTTGCGGGGAAAACACATTCGCAAGGGCGGAATATCCTGCGAAAACTGGCTGCACTACATCATTTCTCTGCTGTGCCAAGATATCGGATATGTCAAAGGAGTTTGCCGGCAAGACCAAGAATCAGAAGGATTGTATGCTACGGGAAAAGATGGTATGAGAATTGTACTTGCTCCCGGTGCAACAGCCGCCAGCCTAGCTCCTTACCGAGTTGACAGAGCTAAACTGTTCATTGACGAGCGCTTTGGGAACCACAAGCTAATTAATGCTGAGATAATTAAGCAGAACATAGAACAGACTCGTTTCTCGGTGCTTGACGGCAACACTGACGAAGATGCAGTTAATTATTCTAGTTTAGTTCGCGGTGCTGACTTGATAGGTCAGCTCAGTAACCCGCAATATTTGCAGAAAATTGGCGCGCTGTTTTACGAGTTGGAAGAAAGTGGCGCTACTAAAGTTTTGGGCTACCGACATCCGGGCGACTTGCTGCAAAGCTACTCTAAGTTTTACTGGAGCGGCATTTATCCGCACATCAGCGAATCTCTCGGTTACTTGCAGTTGACGCAGGAAGGCAAACAGATTGTTGCTAGTTTGTACGCTAACGTATTTCGGATGGAACACCAACGTCGCGATTCTGAGGTTGCTTGATTGCGAAGTATTTTGCTGTAGAAATGATACACTTGCTCCTCAACAAAGGAGCTTTTTTTGAACCCTCCCGTTTCAGTCTGAAATTAACGGCAAATTACTTACGATATTTGCGATTTCAATGTTTATTGTTAATAACAAAAGTGTGACGTAAACATATTAAACTAAATATTCTTCCTAACTCATCTCATCCTCCATTTCCGAATGATATTTGGGACACAACCAATTGCTGGCCACTAAAGAAGGCCATCCCTCCCGCAGCGCTTCCAAACAAACAGCGCGCACAGTTAACTGACAGTCAAGCAATTCTACACCAGCTTTTTCAACTTGCTTTTTGCCAATTTTTAAAATCGATTCATCACTAAATTCAAAAGTCTTGTGACACTGAATGCAAACCAGATGGTGGTGGTGGTGCAATTCCTGCAAATTCAGTTCGTAATGTTTGTGTCCTTCTGCTAATTCTAGTTCGCGCAAAATCCCAATTCTTGCTAATAAATGCAGAGTTCTATACACAGTAGATAAGCCAATTCGCTCTCCTTGATTCTGTAAAGTTTTATATAACTCTTCTGCACTCAAATGATTGCCTTGTCGCAAATTTTGAAAAACACTCAAAATAGTTTCTCGCTGGGGAGTCAGGCGGCAGCCTCTCTGATTGAGTTCGACTTTGAGTGAGTTAGCGCTGTATAAATTCATATTCGTGAAGGAATAAAGAAGAAGGAAGTTCGGCAACGGATTCTGTAACGGATTTAAGGGATGTTAGGAAGAAGGAAACAAGATGAGGGATGAGGAGGGTAGTACCTGTGGCTACCCTACAAATTCTTCGCAATTCATAATTGAGGGCTATAGGCGCTTGTCCCTGTTGCTAAAGGTGTAACTAGAGGATTGGTTGTCGGTATTTCCGTGTAAGGTTTGTGAAGTCGGGAGCAATGTTGCTGACAGGAATTGGCAAAACAGGTTTTCGGTTCAAAGTCAGTACAGCCGATCGCATCTTCAGTACAAGCAACACACGGCCGCACAGTACACTTGAGGCGGTAGTCATTAGTAAAAAACTCGCAATCCGAACACGGAATTTGATGCAGTCGCCGAATTTGATGGACTCCTTCTCGCAGCGCTACCGAAATACTCCACAAAAACAGAACTATCACAGTCACGATACAGAAACAGCAAATAAAAACAGTCATAGGGTGATTTTCTCAACAGTACATACAAATTCCGAGCTGAGCCAATTTAAGCAAGAAAGTTGAACTTTGTTTCTTGCTTAAATTGGATTCAGATGCTATTTCAACCTCAGTTCACAACACCTCGGAAAATTGCATCAATGCCAGCAAAATTGTCTAGGAGCAAATAGGCAAGGAAAGCTCCGCTAGTACCGCCCATCACCAAACCGCCCCGGAATAAACTCCAATCTTCCGGCGTTTTGTGCCAGTAAAGAACTGTACCTGCTTCGACGTTCCGATTCTCGTAAATCGAGAGGCCCATTGCCAAAATCAAGACTAATGCCAGAGTTGCCAGCAATGCTGCTAGAGGTGCTAAATCTTTTTCTTGCAAAGGCAGCAATACTGCAAAAGCTCCTACCAGGAAATAGCCGTGAGCCAAACTAACTTCTAATCCCCTGACTATGGGAGACAATCCTTTGCGATAAATCGGCAAATTCCGCAAAAAAGTTACAGTCACATCCGAAAAACTCACTGCTGTTGCCGCCGCAGGTTGAGCTTGAAGCCGATCGGACTTTTCAACATTGCGGGCAGTTGCCGTTACAAATTCGCCCGATCGAAAATCAAACCCCGCCGCTTTTGTCCGAACGCGCAGCGCGTGCCAGATGTGACCCGAAAGCGCCAAAATCGCCAAGACAAAGTGAGTTGTTGCCAGCCAAGTCCGCGACGAAACGACTGTGGCTTCCGGGCCGCTCAAACCAACAGGGCCGTAGAAAACCTCTGGATAAACCGTGTCATTTACAGTCACGAAGTAGGCTGCCAAAAAGCCCATATAAGCCAGAGCACCCAAACTGTAAGAAAGGTAAGCTTCCCCAGACCAAAACAGCACTCGCTGGGCCCAAGCAAAAGGCTTGGTAAAGATATGCCAGAAACCGCCAAGAATGCAGAGCAAGCCAACATAAATGTGACCGCCGACAACATCTTCTAAGTTGTCAACTGCTGCCATTCCTTCCGGGCCGCGTACGGGCAAGAGATAGCTAAAAATGCGGGCGGGATTGAGCGTCGGCTCGCTAATTATCCGCACGTCAGCAACGTGGGGATCGTAAAGACCGCCCCAAAATAAGGCTTTTGCCACTAACAACCAAGCACCAGCACCTAACAGCAATAGGTGAATGCCGATGATGGTTGTCATCTTGTCTTTGTCTTCCCAGTGGTAGCCGAAAGAACCAAAGAAAGTTTTGTTTTGCGGCAATACTTTCGGGCCGAGCAAGGAATGGTAAAGGCCGCCTGCACCGAGAACGGTAGAGCTAATTAGATGCAAAACTCCGATGACGTAGTAGGGATAGGTATCAATAATTTGACCTGCTTTTCCTACTCCAAAACCCAAACTTGCCAAGTGCGGCAGCAGGATTAAACCTTGGTCGTACATCGGCAACTCTGGGTTAAAGTTTGAAAGTTCAAACAAAGTCATTGCCCCGGCCCAGAGTACGATCAAACCTGCGTGAGCGACGTGAGCTCCCAAAATTCGCCCTGAAAGGTCAATGAAGCGGGCGTTGCCGGCCCACCAACCGTACTCGCTTTGTGGGTTGTCCGGTTCTGGAATTAAATTCGGATCTGCTATTCCTTGCATTTTTGCTTTCCTCCTGATGCGGTTAACTGACTGGACTGGCTGCAATTGGGCCGCCCCCTGGCTGGATGTCTTCGCGCATTGGCTGCACGACTTTGCCTTTGCGGAAGTCAAATCCTGCTGCTCGCAGGGCGTGCCAAAAATGTCCTTGCAGGACGAAGAAGGCGAGCCAGAAGTGGGTGTTAGCCAACCAGACGCGGGAGGTCAGCATTCCTTGGTTGTGGAAGTAGGGAAATTGCTCGAAGCCAATTTTTAGGGCCGGCCCGTAGAATTCCTCTGGGTAAACTAGGGTGTTGACCGACACAAAGTAGGTGGCGATGAAGCCCATTAAGGCTAGGGCGCCGAGACTGTAGGAGAGGTAAGCTTCTCCTGACCAAAGGAAAAGGCGCTCCGTCCAAGCAAAAGGCTGGGTGCGAATGTGCCACAGCCCGCCGATTATGCAGAGGATTCCTACCCAAATATGGCCGCCGACAACATCTTCGAGGTTGTCAACTGCGGCGAGCCAGTGTTTGCCACCTGCACCGAACAGGTAGCCGAAAATGACACCGGGGTTGAGTGTGGGTTCCGAAATTACCCGCACTTGCCCGATCGTGGTATCATATAAACCACCGAAATACATAGCTTTGGCCACCAACAAGAAGGCACCGATACCTAACAAAACTAGGTGGATGCCCAAGATGGTGGTCATTTTGTCTTTGTCTTCCCATCTGTAGCCGAAGAAAGGAGTTCTTTCTTCGAGGGTGGCTTCTCCTTTGAGGGAGTGGAAGATGCCACCGAAGCCGAGAAAGGCTGAGCTGATTAGGTGTACCACACCAATCTGAAAGTATGGATAGGTATCGACTATTTTGCCTCCGGCTCCGACACCGAAGCCGAGTCTGGCTAGGTTGGGCAGCAGAATTAAGCCTTGTTCGTACATGGGCAATTCTGGGTTGAAGCGGGAAAGCTCAAACAGAGTGTAGGCTCCCGCCCAGAGGACGATGAGGCCGGAGTGGGCGACGTGAGCACCCAGCAAACGACCGGAAAGGTTAATTAAGCGGGCGTTCCCGGCCCACCAGGGAAAGGTTTCTCCTTCGGCTGGGAAGGATTTTTTGGCCATGCTTGTCACGGCGAGTTACCTCTTGAGAAAGATGTCAATTGAGTCTTAAGCTTGTGCGGCTTATTGATATAGATAATCAACAATTTTGCTGGCTGAGTCAAGTCTTTTTGATAAAATATTTCATTAAGTTTGGTTTAGATATGTAACGCAGTTGCCAAAAAGGCTCTTTAGCAAGGGTTGCAGGGAGTTTGGGCGATCGGCTGGCACAAGTTTTCTTAGTGGTGCAGGTTGCCAGTGAGTAAATATTTCTGGATTTATTGATAAATAATTTTACTAAGGTGCAGGAGAAGCACACCCACCAAAGAAACCGGGTTTTTTAGGGAATCTTGGGGTTTTAACGAAGTATTGCGGTCAAAAACCCGGTTTCTGAACCCCATGCGTCCAGGATTGATATAGCAACCGCCAAGGCTGTATTTCAATAGACCTCTTGCAAAAATAGCTGGCACGGGCTCTCCGGCCCGTCCCACAAAAATCTTTTTTCTTGTGGGATGGGCTTTGAGCAGCGTCCCAAAATTTGATTAAAAGGACTTTTGCAAGAGGTCTAATTTAAAAGCCTGAGAACACTTGCTCTCAGGCTTTTTTAGCTAGATTTGTAATTGCTTGTTGCATCTGATGCGCTAGTTCAAGCAGATGATTTGCTTTCCTCGGCTACTTGCTCGTTGCTGGGTAATTCCAGGCAATAGCCGGCTCCGTATACGGTTTTGATGTACCGAGGATGGCGGGGATCGGGTTCCATCTTCGTTCTCAGGTGTCTGATGTGTACGCGAATTGTTTCGATGTCGTCGTCGGGGTCGTAACCCCACACTTCTTTGAGAATTTCGCTGGGAGAGACTGTCTGACCGTGGCGCTGGAGCAAGCAGTGCAGCAACTCGAACTCTAGGTGAGTGAGTTTGACGGTATTAATGTACCAAACGGCTTCAAACCTTTCGGGCACAAGGGTCAGCGGGCCGTAATTCAGGATTTCGGAGTGTTTGGCAGCTTGGGGGATGCGGTCTGTGCGCCTCAGCAAGGCTCGCACTCGCGCCAGCATCTCTTCTAGTTCAAAGGGTTTGGTCAGGTAGTCGTCGGCGCCGGAGTTGAAGCCTTCTACTTTGTCTTGAGTTTGACTTAAGGCTGTCAACATCAAAACGGGAATGTCGGATGTGCGATCGTCGCGCCGCAAACGCTGACACACTGTGAATCCATCTACTCTAGGCAGCATCAGGTCTAGCACGATCAGGTCGGGGAGCATTTGTATGGCTAGTGCCTGACCTTTGATGCCGTCTTCAGCCTGGGTGACTTCGTAGCCAGCCATTTCTAGGTTGACTGCTACGAGTTCGGCGATCGCCACGTCATCATCAATAACAAGTATCCGAGGCATCATTATTTATCTCACCGCTAACCGAATGGCAAAGCCTACAGCCTTCTGGGGGTTCCAGGTAACTTTAACGAACAATTTTTTAATTTTAAGCTTCATTAAGGATTATAAGGTTCATTAAGAACTTTGCGATCTCTGTAAATATTCTTGTACTAATTATAAGCCCTAGTAGCGCCTATCAGAAAACTGTTCGTCAAAAATCTTGCTGGGGGGCCGATTTTTTGCCGACAAACAACAAGAGCTTCAACTTCAGCCGGGTGCGCCTGCGACTTCACAGAATGACTCTAGCGGTAGCCCGCGTCTTGGAAATCCTTGTTAACAATTAACTGTTAATTTTTAAACTTTGTTACTTTTTATTATTAAAAAAATAAATTTTTTTTTGAGGGTAGCGCTTGCTTTTTTGGGCTATTGACGGTATTATTAAATAATAGAAATATAAGTATTTATATTAAAAATTGTCAATATTTCCATTATTAAATGGTATCATACAAATGTCAATAAGTCAATTCACAAACTCGAAAATTTGGGGCCGTTTTTTGAAAGCGGGGCAATGTTTTTGGGGATCGGGTTAAAAGCAGTGAAATAAGCTGTAACAATCGCCGTCAGTCGATTTTAGATTTTAGATTTTAGATTTTAGAGGCGACCCCACGGATAAATGCGGGGGCTTGAGGATTTTCGATTGATTCCACGGATAAATCACGTGGCGGGTACCATCAAGAAATTCTTGGTCACAACTACTGAGAAAGAGTTGATTCTGGAGCAGACTGAGTATTTTTGGGAGAAACAGTGGGGCCCCGGCCTAATTTTTGGAAATAAAGACTGCCGACGGTGACTGAGAATATAGCATAACCGATCGCTTGGATGAAATAAAGTCGATCTCTGTATCCAAATAGTGCTTTGAGAAGGACTCCGGGAAATTGTCGATCGGGCAAAACTGCCTCTGCATTCCACACGAGGGGCCCTAAAATACAGGAGTGGAGTTGTGCAGTGCGATCGAAATAAACACAAATCGCTGCATACTTGCTATCCATCTGCGACAAAATGGCAGCAGCTCGGTCAAAATGTTTGAGTGCAGAGACTGCCAAACCGGCTACAATTAGCAGCAACAAAATCCCCATAAACTTGAAAAACTGGCGGATATCAATTTTGACACCCCATTTGAAAATTAGGGAACCAATGATTGCAGCCCCAAGCAAACCGGCCAAAGCACCTAAAGCCGGAGTTAAACCTTGTTGAAATTGAGCGCTGACAAATATAACTGTTTCAAAACCTTCGCGAAGTACGGCGATAAAAATTAAGCCGAATACGCCCCAGCCGGCATTAGTATTTTCTTTCAAAGCAGCGGTAACAGCGCCTTCAACTTCAGCTTTGAGAAAGCGGGCTTGCTGAGTCATCCAAATTAGCATCCAGCTTAGCATGGCGATCGCGATAATTCCCAGAGAACCTTCGAGCAATTGCTTGATTGCTGGTGCGTAAGGCTGATTTGATGTTGAGAGTGCGTGGAACAACTGATTGAATAATGCACCTACAAAAGCGCTAGCAGCAATGCCGGCTGCGATACCTGCACCTACCCAAGAATTGAGATTAGTTTGGTCGGCTTTTTTTAAGCAAGCTAGGACTATTCCGACGACCAAGGCGGCTTCTACGCCTTCGCGGAGAGTAATTACAAATGTTGGGATGGCTTCAGTAAAGTTCATTTTTTGAGAACTGCTAATTTGTAGTTAGTCCTTAGTCTTTAGCAACTTTTATTTTAGCGCTGGCAGAATATCAATTTATTGAACCGCGAAGGCGCGAAGGAAGAGAAACAGGAGAAGTAGCCGATACTCTTAAGGCGGTTCGGAAGTAACTAAGGACTAAGGACTAAATCAACTGTAATCCCGCAGCATTTTTTTGAGTTCTACTTGGTGCAATTCTTCTTGTCCGATGAGATTGCGGGCATATTCTTCGAGATAAACGCTGGAGTTGGTGACGACTTCAAGTAAGGATTTATACTTTTTAAGCGCTTTTTTCTCGTGATTAAGGCTTTCTTCCAACAAGTCTTTGATAGAGTGTTTGTAGGTTTCTTCGATGGGAGCGATTTTTTGGCTGGGATGCCCTTCTAAACCTGTCAAAATTTCTCCCGCTTGTTGGGCGTGGAGTAGAGATTCAGTTGCTTGTGCTTGAAAAAACTGCACGATGGGAATTCGGTTTGGCCCTGTCACCATGAGTGCATAGTGGGTGTAGCGCACTACTCCTGCTAGTTCCCATTCCATGATGGTGCATAGCAGTTCTTGGGTTTTTTTCTCGTCAAGTTCTTTCATTTGTTGTTTTAGATGTAGAATAACCTACAGGGCGTTGCTCATAATATCACATTTAAGTTAAAAAGTAAAATTAAGGCGCACAGAACAACTTGTAATTTCTTACAAGCGAGCGTGGCTTTAGCCCTGAGTTCCTGACTGCTGCTGTCGTCAAAAACTTAATGCAATCTATTCTCAAAAAATGACAATAAAACCCATTAGGGATGTTCAGTTAATTATTTATATTTTTTTAATATTCTTGTTTGAGCTTGACGGTGAATACATTTTGCAGTTGAATCTGTAAACAAATATTGATAATTCCGATCGAAAAGCTTCTATGTGGGGGTTGTCGGTCAAATATCCGAATACTTCTTCAGGAATATTTAATGTAAAATTTCTCATCCTCAAAATCCTGCCCGTGAGGCACTAATCTATAGCGAATAAGCGATCGCCCGCCGCAAGTCCCCCGTTAGCGAAGCCCTCGAAGAGGATCGCCCGCCGGCACGAATACCCCCATAGGGGATAGTAAATTTTTGTAAAAAATAGTTGACTAATTGGAAGTTCTCTCCTTTGGGATACATCAATGCACATACCTGATGGTTTTCTTTCACCTCCAGTAGCCATTGCCACCGGCATAGCAAGTGCAGCAGTAATTGCGGTTGCCCTGAATCGAACCCGCGATAGCATCGGACTGCGGCAAGCCCCGATCGTGGGCTTAACCACAGCTTTCGTGTTTGCTGCCCAGATGATCAACTTTCCCGTAGCCGGCGGCACCAGCGGGCACTTGTTGGGAGGGGCGCTGGCATCCGTCGTTTTGGGGAGCCCTTGGGCGGCAACTCTGGCGATGAGCACGGTTTTTATAATTCAAAGCGTCTTGTTTGCCGACGGGGGCATCACCGCCCTGGGAGCCAATATTTTTAACATGGGGCTAGTTGGCATTTGGGTGGGCTGGTGGCTGTTACAGCCGTTGCAGCAACTCTTGGGAGGTTCCAGAAATCGTTTGCCCTTAGCCGCGGGCATCACCGCCGCCCTCAGCGTCGTGGCTGCTTCGATTTGTGTGGCGATCGAACTCGCAATTTCTGGTACAGTACCGCTGAATATCGCATTGCCAGCAATGGTAGGCGTACATATTTTAATTGGTATTGGCGAAGGGATAATTACAGGCGGCGTTTTAACTTATCTCGTCAAAGTGCGGCCGGATTTACTGCCGGGAGAACAGCCACAATTGCAGAAATGGGTAGTGCCGGTAATCGGAGTTTTATTAATTTCGGGGGTGCTTTCGCTGTTTGCTTCAAGTTGGCCTGACGGGTTAGAAGCGGTAGCCGAAAAATACGGCTTTAAAGATAAAGAAGCTGTGGCGATCGAAAATCCTACTCCTTTAGCAGATTACACAGTTAAAGGATTAGAAGAACAGCCTATAGGTACTAGCATTGCTGGAGTTTTAGGCTCTGCCATCTGTTTCGGCGCGGCTTTTGGGATTGCTCAGTTGGTGGTAAAACCTAAAGATGTCTAAACTCTCCATACCTTTTCGATTGCGCCTGTCTTTGATAATTGTCATCGGTATTGGTTTTATGAAGACAGGCGCTTGGCCGTGGCTGGGTATTTATGGGGCGATCGCACTTTTTTGGTCGTTTTGGCTCAGGGCTCCGGTGCGAACCCTAGCGCAACTGTTGGGAGCAGAATTGCTTTTTCTCTCCTTATTAGTGCTGCCCCAAGGTTGGGAGCGCGCCAGTTTTCTGTTGCTGCGTTCCCTAATTTGCCTGCTAATTATGAACAGTTTTCTGCTAACTTTGCCGCCCCACAGTTTCGGAATAGCCCTCAAAGGATTGCCCTTACCAGCAGGTTTGCAAGAGATTGTACTTTTAGCGGGACAATACTTAGAAATCCTGCTGACCGAAGTCAACCGCATGAAAATATCCGCCCAACTCCGAGGCTTGTCCGGCGCCGGAGGATGGCTGCGCTACGCCAGTGCTTCCATGATCGGAGCTCTTTATTTGCGAAGTCTCGATCGCGCAGAAAGAGTTCATGCAGCAATGCTAATTCGCGGCTATCAAGGAAGTTTGCCAGCAGACTCAAAATCGACACCAAAAGAGCGACTCTGGCTCACAGTCACAACTGTAACCGCAGCCGGATTAACAATAGCCTCTTACCGTAACTGGTAACTTTTTGCAGAATCCCTTCCCCTCCCCTCTCTGCGCTCTCTGCGCCCTCTGCGGTTAAAAACTCTTAATCCAAAAATCGAGGCAAATAAAAATTGACTAATCTCAAAGTGATGCCAACAATTGAAGTACAAGACTTAGTATTCGGATATCCACAGCAAAAACCAGTGTTGCAAGGAATTTCCTTCACCTTACAACCCGGAGAAAGAGTTGCTCTACTAGGTTTAACTGGCGCTGGAAAAAGCACTTTGCTCGAAAACTTAATCGGCTTAAAAATGCCTCAATCCGGCGAAATTAGAGTGCAGGGAAAAAAGCTGGAAGAGGCGACTTTATCGCAGGCGCGCAGGCAGATTGGATTTTGTTTTCAAGACGCTAACGACCAGCTATTTATGCCGACTATTTTAGAGGATGTAATGTTCGGGCCGCGCAATTACGGAGTGCCGCCGGGAGTTGCGCGCGATCGAGCTTTATCGCTATTAGACGAATTCGGTTTAGTAGAATTTGCCAACCGTTCGGCCCACGAACTTTCGGGAGGTCAAAGAAGGTTGGCAGCCTTGGCAGCAATTTTAGCATTAGAACCGGCAATTTTAATCTTAGACGAGCCGACCAACGGACTCGACCCCTCGTGGCGCAGGCATTTGGCGTCTGTTTTGTCCCAATTGCCGATCGAGGTAATTTTGATCGCGTCCCACAATTTGAATTGGATCGGGAAAACGACTCAAAGGGCGTTAGTTTTGGCAGACGGTCAGATTCAGGTCGATCGAGAAACGCAAGAATTGCTAAAAGATCGATCGACTCTTGAATATTACAATTTGCCGCCAGACTGGTAATTAGTCATCAGTCATTAGTCATTAGTCATTAGTTATTAGTCATCAGTCATCAGTCATCAGTCATCAGTCCAGTCCTGAACGCAGAACCTAATTATGTAGGGTGCGATGTCCATCGGCTTACCGCTATAATTCGCGCCTCAAACCATTTGTTTGCCTTAGTCCTGAATATCTACCTGTAATTAAAGCTCGAATTTGCGAACTGCTTCATTATAAAAATGAATAGCTAAATCGCGAAGAATTTCTTCATTTTGAAAATCATTTCCTAACTTCTCTTTCGCCGTTAAAACACACAGTTTCATCAACTCGGATGAACTTTCGATGTGAAGCGCGATCGCACTTTGGTTTTGTTGAAACCCGACCTCGATGTCCGCCAGCATTTTGACTGATTGATAATTAGCAGATTGCTGTAAATTTGCAGCCATTTTTTCCTGCTTTCTCTTTTGGACTTCCTCGGAAAAACCCGCAGCAATCAGCCCCGCAGGTAACGCAAAAATTCCGATTCCCAAAAATGCTAATATTGCTCCTAAAAATTTCCCTAAAGGAGTAATTGGATAAATATCACCGTAACCGACAGTAGTTAATGTCACAACTCCCCACCACATTGCATCGGGGATGCTCGCAAAAATTTCTGGATTCGCCTCGTTTTCAACAAAATACATGACGCTTGAAGCAAATATTAACAGAATAAAAACTGCAAATGCAGTGGCAATTAACTCCTCTTTTTTAGCGTACAATACTGCTCCTAGTGTTCGGAGTGACTCTGAATAGCGGCTCATTTTTAGCAACCGCAACAAGCGCAGCAGGCGAATTAAATTAACAAAGCTTAAATTAGGAAATAACAGCAATGAGTAAAACGGTAGGATTGAAATTAAATCGATCAGACTTAGCGGTGTAAGACCGTATCTCAATCTTCCCCAAAGCGGGTGGCTGTATCTGCTATCGACTGTAGACACCCACACCCTTAAAATATATTCTATTGTAAATGCTAAGGAGGAAAAAAATTCTATATTTGCCAAAAGCGATGTATGTTCCGGCGACAAGGTGGGCGAAGTAGAAGCAATAAAAGCTGCAACGTTAATCAGAATCAAACAAGTTATGAAAACATCATCTGCTAAACTGTATAAATTGCTTGATTCTGAGGTTTCTAGGATTTCATAAATTATAGTTTTGATTTTTTTACGCATCTGAGTTTGTCCTAAAAAATTAGCAATTAACGCTCGCGATTGACTACAGTATAAGCAATTAAATTCAAAAAATTAAGCAGGAGTTGCCCTCAAGCTAAAAAATGGGCTTCTTCAGAGAGGCTCTTGTTACGAAATTCAATATTTTTCAGGGAAAGTTGGTTGTTTGGGGCAACGGCGTTCTAGTAAAATTTAGAGTTAATCTGAAAAGAATTTCCACCTATTACTGGGTTTGCAGGCAAAAAGCATGAAGGTAGCCGTATTTAATACCAAATCCTACGATCGCACTTTTCTGACAGCAGCAAATGTCGGGGGTCAACACGAGTTGGTTTTTTTTGAACCGCATCTGACCCTGGAAACCAGCGTTTTGGCTGCTGGATTTCCGGCCGTCTGCGCGTTCGTTAACGACTGCTTGGACGCGAAAACACTGCGGGCGATCGCCGAAAAAGGCGTCCGCTTGCTAGCCCTGAGATCCGCCGGATTCAACCACGTCGATTTAGCAGCAGCCAGGGATTTAGACCTAACTATCCTCCGAGTTCCCGCTTATTCTCCCTACTCCGTCGCCGAACACGCAGTCGCTCTGATTTTGTCCCTCAACCGCAAAATCTACCGGGCCTACAACCGCGTCCGCGAAGGCAATTTTGCCCTAGACGGCTTGTTGGGTTTTGACCTCCACGGCAAAACGGTGGGAATCGTCGGGACTGGCCGAATTGGCGCAATTACTGCCCAAATTCTGCACGGATTCGGGTGTCGCCTGCTGGGATACGATGTTTACCAAAACCCAGATTGCCTCGCCCTCGGCATGGAATACGTCGCACTCCCGGAACTGTTCGCCGCCTCTGATATTGTCAGCCTTCACTGTCCGCTGATACCAGAAACTTATCATTTGATCGGTGCAGGGGCGATCGAGCAAATGAAGCCGGGGATGATGCTGATCAATACCAGCCGCGGTCAGTTGATTGACACTAAAGCTGTGACCAAAGGACTGAAGTCTGGTAAAATTGGTTACCTCGGCTTAGATGTGTACGAACAAGAGACGGATCTGTTTTTTGAGGATTTGTCAAATCACGTCATTCAAGACGACGTATTTCAGCGCTTGCTGACTTTCCCCAACGTCCTGATTACCGGACATCAAGCTTTTTTCACCGAGGAAGCTTTGAAAAATATCGCCGAAACCACGATCGGCAATATCACCGATTTTGAACAAGGGCGCACTTGCGTCAATCAAATCGACCTCCAACAATCCAAAAAATGAGTCAAAAGACCGATTTGGCGGCGAAGGCAATTGTTTAAAATCAAGTCATATCATTATTTTTGCTTGCAATTTGTGAAGCTCTGCCTTAGTCTCATCAATTAGTGCCGGCAGTGTGGATGCTTTGCTAATTGCCTGAGAATTATACTGCCAGCAACTCAAACCCTGCAATTTTACTTGACACCGGAGGAAGTATCAAATGACACAAGCTAACTTTTCGGACGACACACAAAAAATCGCTGAAGTCGTCACAGTAGACCTGGTGGAGGACAAACCGGGGGTCATGACTACAGTGACAACCACAGAAACACCGACCAGCCAGCTCCAAGATATTAAAGACCAAGTTCTGACAATTTTGTCGGAACTTCCCGCCTATGTCTCCAATTTTTTTGCTGACTACCAAAAGCCCCTCGTAACTGTTGGTTTAATTCTGGCAGGCGGTATTAGTATTAAGGTATTGCTGGGAGTTTTAGATGCTCTTAATGATGTCCCTTTGGTAGCTCCAATTTTTGAGTTGATCGGTATGGGATATACGGGTTGGTTTGTTTACCGCTATCTGCTCAAGGCTTCCGATCGCCAAGAGTTGTTAACGGAAATTGATTCTTTAAAAGAACAAGTTGTAGGCAAAGATTCTTAAACGGATGTTGAAGGAAGAGGGAAGAAGGAAGAAGGAAGAAGGAAGAAGGAAGAAGGAAGAAGGAAGAAGGAAGAGGGAAGAGGGAAGAAGGAAGAAGGAAGAGGGAAGAGGAAGAAAGAAGAAAGAAGAAAGAGAGTTTTTCTCCCTCTCCCCATCTCCCACTCTCCCAATCTCCCACTCTCCCCCTCTCCCCATCTCCCACTCTCCCAATCTCCCACTCTCCCCCTCTCCCAATCTCCCCCTCTCCCCCTCTCCCAATCTCCCCCTCTCCCCTTCTCCCCCTCTCCCGCTCTCAATTTGGATGGCAAACTTGTTGCAAAGTGGCAGTAAAGTCGGGGTAGGAAATGGCAGCGGCTTCTGCCCGGTGAATGTTAGTAATACCTGTGGCGTTGAGGGCTGCGATCGCCAAACTCATCGCTATTCTGTGGTCGGTGTAGCTGTCAACATCCGCGCCAGTCAAAGGAGTTCCCCCGGTAATTTCTAAACCGTCGGGTAACTCTGAAATTTGGGCTCCCATGCGGTTGAGTTCCGCAGCAGTCACGGCCAGCCGATCGCTCTCTTTGACTCGCAACTCGGCCGCATCTCGAATTATGGTAGTACCCGACGCAAAGATCGCCGCTACTGCCAAAATCGGGATTTCGTCAATCAGTCGGGGAATTAAGTCGCCAGCAATGGTGCATCCCCGCAATTGGCCGGAACTACGAACCAAAATATCCGCTACAGGTTCCCCGGCAGCCTCTCGCTGATTTTGCAGTTCAATGTCCGCGCCCATCATTTCCAAAGCTTCCAAAATGCCTGTACGAGTTGGGTTGACGCCGACATTTTCGACTACGAGTTCGGAACCCGGGACGATCGCCCCAGCAACTAGCCAAAATGCCGCCGAACTAATATCCCCCGGTACAATCACATTCTGCCCTTGCAGTTGTGTCGGCCCAGTGACTGTCACGCTGCAAGTTTCTGGATCGACGCTCAATCGGGCTCCAAACGCCCGCAGCATCCGCTCGCTGTGATCCCGCGAGAGAGCGGGTTCTGTGACTGTAGTTTCTCCGTCAGCCATCAAACCGGCGAGCAAAATGCAGGATTTAACTTGAGCTGAGGCGATCGGAGAACGGTAGTGAATCGGTTTTAACTGCTGTCCGAGTATCGCTAAAGGAGCTAAAGAATTGCTCTTTCGACCCCAAATTTGCGCTCCCATTTGTTGCAGCGGTTTAATGACGCGCGACATGGGGCGCGATCGCAGAGAACTGTCACCCGTTACCGCATAAAAACGCCCCGGATGAGACGCTAAAATTCCCAACATCAGCCGCATCGTTGTCCCGGAATTACCCGCATCCAAGACTTCCACAGGCTCCTCTAACTCGCCAATTCCGACACCCGTGACTGTCACCAGTTCCGCGTTGAGTTCAGAAACTTTGGCTCCCAGGAGCGAGAAACATTTAGCAGTGCTGCGGGGGTCTTCTCCTAGGAGTAGTCCTTCAATTGTAGTTTCACCTCGGGCGATCGCACCCAACATCAAAGCTCGGTGAGAAATCGACTTATCGCCCGGAACTCGAATCCTTCCCGACAGCGACAAGCCCGAGGCCGGTTTTTGAATGCTTAAAGTTTGACTTTTGTCAAGAAGCGCAGTAGTTATAATGTCAGCTTGCATTGAGATAAACTAGGATGGGATGGCGTTAGCTATCCTACCCTTTTGGGGGTGCTAAGTCAGTCGTCTTTTGGTATGTCTGCGAGTTTTTTCCCAATGTGTCCGGTTAACTCCAAGGCTGATTAAACTCGCCCAGACAGTCCGCTGTCAGTTGTCGGCGACAGGGGAGGACGGAGGCAAATGCACGGATTTCACTTTAATTTCACCTTAATTCCACAAATATTATCCGTGTATCTGCCTAGATTTCATGTCATGCTCTCACTTATCGACCAGATGATTGAATTTTGACTGAACAATTTTATGTTTTCGATTGCGAGTTATAGATTTTTCATTTTTTTTAGCAAAAGCTCCGGAATTTCGAGCCCAGCTAATCTAAAATCTAAAATCTCAAGCCTAAAATCTCAAATCTCAAACCGCCCAATTCACAATAACTCCTAAACTTTTATTTATGCTGACGCATCACCGCAAGCCTGTAAGTTTATCGCTGGTATCCACAGATTTACCTTTGTGGTCATTTGTTGAAACCGCTGGTACGCTGTATCAAAAAGACCGCGATCGCTTTCACTTGTTGTTGCACGAACCAGCCATCCTCGATCGCCAATTTTCCGACGAATCGGCCGAGCAAGTTACTATCTTGCCAACAACCACAAAACCCCGGTTGCTCTGGCTAGAAGTTTCGCCCTATCGAGTCATTATGACCATGCAAGGAAACGGCAAATACAGTTACCGACACTGCTGGGAACGAGGAATGTACGGCTTGAGCCGTTATTGGCTTCAGGGCGACTCCCTGGCGACTCCCGAACAGTTGCGGCTCCGCAACTTCACCCGCAACTTGACGCTGACAGGAAAGCCGGAACCCGAACACTTGCGGTTAGAATACGAGTTGTGGTCGGAGAAAGTACAACTCGGTCGTTATATTTTGAATCTAGAAATTCATCACTAAAATTGGGAATGGGTAATTGGGAAGGGGTAATTGAGAAGGGGTAATTGAGAATGGGTAATTGAGAATTAGTAGATGCCCGGTGAAGGCAACGCCTTCCAAAACTCATGCACCCCGTGTGCCTTATTCGCGGCTCGCGTTGCAATCTCAAAACTCAAAACTATTACCATTTAGGAACTGCTCTTACAATAATTAATCAGTTGGTCAGTCAAAGCGTCTTGATTTTCGGCTGCTTGATTCGCCTGCTGTCCGGCTCTGATAATATCTGCTCGAGCTGTTTGGATTTGCACTCGACCTTCTATACTTGTAGAAGCCAGATTTCCTCTCTCAAGACTTTTGCCTATGTCGTCGAGTGCTTGACCCATGTCCCGGAAGGATTCAACCGATCGCCCCTGAATTTCTTTGAGGGTTGTATCTGTTATTCGCAGATCCTCAAGTTGTTTCGCTGTCTGGTTCAAATCTTTAGCTAAGTTCTCGGTCGTTGCAGCATCGTTGCTGTCTTTCTTCATATCAATGAGAGCGTTGCCTTTGGTGACAATTTTAGTAAATTTAGTACACTGGACAGCTCGGCTATCGCTGCAACTAATCGTCAGCGTACAGCAAGCAACAACTATTAGCAAGATGGCAATCTGTTTGCGAAAAAAGTACATGAATCCTCGGTTGCAAAAAAAAGTAGATTCTGGGATTTTGTAGTAGAGTGGGTCAGCGATTAGCCGATATATCGACTGTGGAAACACCAGATGGCATCCAGACACGCTCTGCTAAGCTAAACTACGTACCTGTTTAGGAACTATGGTCAAAAACAGCAATAACCTACAGAAGGGCAGCATTTGGGGATATCTTACCCTGCTTTTGCCTATTTCCTTGACGGCGGTTGCCAGTTTCGAGTCGGGAACGATGTTTTGGGCGATCGCCACCACAGCGGGCATTGCTTGGGCTTACAAGCTCTACCAGCAGCAGCAAAAACACAAACTCGCTCATTTAGACTCGGTTTTCTACAAGTTGATCAAGGAAAATCAAGGGCGAGTTACGGCTTTGGATTTGGCGATGAATGCGAAACTCCCCGGAGAAAAGGTTCAAGAGTATCTCGACGAACGAGCTCTTGAGTTTGCTGCCGATTTTCAAGTAACGGAAGAAGGCGGAATTTTGTATTATTTTCAAATAGCTCCAACTGTCAATCAAAGCGAAACACCTAATGCGGTAATAGCTGTTCAAGAGCCTCCCACAAATCGGGAAAAAGCACCAGATAAAAAACCAAATTTATTCCCGATTGCTCAAACCAAGACTCCTGACAAACCCAAAATCTCTTTTACCCAAACGGAACTATCCCGCAGATTCAAAGTTCACGCAACTACGATCGGCAAGTGGAAACTTAAGCCGGAGTTTGATCGGTGGAGCCGCGAAAAAGACCCCGAGGCGATCGCCTGGGAATATTCTACAGAAAACAAGCGATTTTATCCCAAAGATTGAGATATTGACTAATTGACTGGTTTGGGTTATATTCAGTTAAAGTAGAAGTTTTTTTGAAATTAAAGGCAAAGCAAATGCAGCACCAGAACCGAGAACAGCTCCCGCTCGATCGGATATTTCTGGGAAATTGTCTGGAACTTCTGAGCAGCTTGCCCGATGAATGCGTTGATTTAGTAGTATCCTCTCCTCCCTACAACTTGGGGAAGGAATACGAGACTAAGCAAGCTCTCAATATTTATTTAGAAGAACAGAGAATTGTGCTGCAAGAATGCAGCCGAATTCTCAAAAAATCAGGTTCACTGTTCTGGCAAGTCGGTGCTTTCTCCGATCGCGGTACGCTAATTCCGCTCGATATTCGCTTTTTTCCAATTCTAGAATCCTGCGGGTTAATTCCTCGAAATCGAATTATCTGGGGGAGACAGCACGGTTTGCACGGCAGAAAGAAATTCTCATGCCGCCACGAGACAATTCTTTGGTTTACTAAATCCGATGAATATATATTTAACTTAGACGATATTAGAGTACCGCAAAAGTATCAAAATAAAAAACATTACCGAGGCTCTCGCAAAGGCGAACTTTCATGCAATCCTGACGGGAAAAACCCAGGCGACATTTGGATGTTCCGCAACGTCAAACACAACCACGAAGAACAAACTATACATCCCTGTCAATTTCCCGAAGACTTAATCGCTAGAATTGTCTTGACTACAACCGTGAAAGGTAATGTTGTTCTCGATCCTTATATGGGTTCGGGTACGGCGGCCGTTGTAGCTAAAAACTGCGATCGGCATTTTATCGGTGCAGAATTGGATCTAAAATATTATCAAGTTGCGCTGCGTCGTTTAAGCGGGGAACCGGACGAGCGCGGCTATTTCCCCAACTTAAAAACTCTGCGAGACTATGTAGAAAAAACCGGACAGCCAATTGAAGCATTTCGGTTTGACGTACAAGTAGGTAAAAGACCAACAGAACGCAGCAAAGCAAAAATATATCCCGAAGAGTATCACTTAGAAGAAATGGAGAAACGCTTGCTCTATGAGGAAGCTGCTTTTGCTGCGGATATTCGGGGAAAAGCTCCACCAGTAGACCTCAAGCTAAATGGCAACGGTAAGAAAACGCTGAATTCTACTAAAATTGGAGATCAATTAGAACTTGAGTTGTGGAGCTAGTATATCATTTTTCACATAATCCGAATAGAACTGCGACTGCGGGGCGAGGGCCCTGAAATAATTTGACATTCACACTCTTGCTGAGTTACTATTGTCCTTGATGTTTGAGCGCTGTAAACAGTCAATTTTGCAGGTACAGTTGTATTATTTTGCTTGAATAAACCAACGATTCTGAGCGGTACATTAAATAGATAGGCAGATAATACTGTTAACTGGTTCACAGCTTGCTCGTAGTAAAGGCTGCTATTAGCAGCAGGAAACATTTGTGATTTTGTAACTATAATAACAGCCCTAATTGGCTGTCCTGTGAGAGGCGTATTAGTATTGAAAAACAATTGCGATCGCACGGTATTGTTTAATAGAAATGAATAGTGAGAAAACTGAACTTCTACAATCGCACCAGAAGAGCCAAAGTCAACATCTGTTCCCAAAAATCGATACATCGGCGGAATCGGGATTTTCGCTAGCCATCCAAGTTTGACCAACTCAGTTTTGATGTATTCATTTGTTGCTACAGGATCGAAAACTGCATTGCCCACAAATCCAGCTTGACCAGAAGCTTTTATGTGCAGTGGCATAGCAGCAAGTACGCTGCTGATTTGGTTCCATTCCGCGCTACAGTAGTTACTGATGACAGTGCTTGCCCCATTGAAATCCGTAAATTCAATTAAAATAGCAGTCCTCCTTTCTCCCATGTCCCAACCAACCTTGCGAGTAGTCGCCCGCCTCGCCGCCTTTCCCGACAAAGTAGCAGAACTCAAATCTCTGCTGCTGAGCATTATAGAGCCAACTCGCCAAGAGCAAGGCTGCATCAAATACGAACTCCTGCAAAATCAAGCCGATCCCACAGATTTTACCTTTGTTGAAGAGTGGGAAAGTGCAGATTTGCTCGAACTACATCTCGGTTCAACTCACCTTCAAGACGCCGTGCAGAAATTAGACGGTTTGGCCGTTGGGCCTCCCGATATTCGCCGCTATGAATTGCTAGCTTAATCGGCTTTTTATAGCAATTTTATTAAGGTTTTTGAATTAGTTTCGACCCCCCTAGCCCCCTTAGTAAGCAGGGTGGTTTTATTGTGGGGAGAAGAAATCTGAAACGACAGAAAGCACCACTCAAAGCTCGCGTCTGGGACGCAACTGTTATATTAATAAAGGTACGTAGTTGGGCTTTAGCCCTCTTTCTATATACGTCTCAAGAGGGCTAAAGCCCAACTACGTACCTATTTCTAGGATGACAATTAATCCACCCTGCCCTAGCCCCCTTAGTAAGGGGGGACAAGAGTTCAGTTCAAGTTGAAGCACAGCTAAAAAAATTATGACAGTAGCAACCATAAAACAGTTATTCACTTATCCAATTAAAGGGCTGACACCGCAAGAGATGTCGGAGTTTGCTTTAACAGCCGGACACGGAATTAAGGGCGATCGAGCTTTTGCCTTAATGTTTGCAGATAATCTTAAAGTGGCAAAGATGCCGGCCCAAAATATGCCTTGGATGAGCAAAAAATATTTTGCAGTCCAAAACGATTGGCCTCTGTTAGCAGCTTTAGAATGCGATTATCAACCGGAAACGACCGTTTTAACAGTCAAGCGTCAAGGAGTTGCAGTGTTATCAGCAGAAACAAACACAGCAGCGGGGCGCGATCGCATCGGCACTTTTTTCACCGAATATCTGGCCGCAATTCAACCCACAAAAGAAGCGACACACCCGCAGCTTGCACCTGTGCACTTAGTCGGCGACAGCAGCGGCGAAACTCGTTATCCCGATCGAGAACCAGTACACATTTCTTTACTCAGTCAAGCCACATTAGACCAATTAACAGAAATCGCTGGTCAAAACATTGACGTGGGGCGATTTCGCCCGAACATTGTGTTAGAAGGTATGGCAGCTTGGTCGGAATTTGAGTTGATCGGAAAACAGTTTCAATTAGGCACGGCGCACATAGAAGTTACAGCACGAATCGGTCGCTGTGTCAATATAGAAGTGAATCCAGAAACGGGCGATCGGGATATTTCCCTACTCAGTTTACTGCAACAGGAATTCGGTCACGCACAAACTGGAGTTTTAGCCAAAATTATCAACAGCGGTACAGTTAAAATCGGCGATATTTTGAATTCCTAGAAGTGCATAGCTCCCAGAAACCGGGTTTATTTCCAGATATTTTGCCATCAAACCCAGATTTTGTAAGAAACCCGGTTTCTTAGACTTTGCATACGGGGGATTTCAACCGCAGTCTTATCTACAAACCCTCTTCCGGCACCCTCACCTTATTACCAATCAAATTCAGAAAACTCGTTCCAAAATGTTGAATCTCTAAAAAATTAGCATAAGCAGGAGTTGACTTGTAAACTCTAAAAGTCCGCATAATTCCTAAAGTCGCCGCACTTTCCAGCGGGCCGATAAAGCTAGTATCCCTGTCCAAAAAATGAGACTGCTTAGCCCAGTGTGCCATCTGTTCCGCATTCAAAAAATAGCAGCCGGAATGAGGATTCAAAGCCCGCTCAAAAGCTATGGTTTGTTCCATAATTTTTCCCATTAACTGCCGCTGCTCCTCTATATTTTGAAACTTCGCAGTAGCTGTAGCCGCTAAATCACCATCAACATAAGCTTTAAAAACAGCCCCTTGAGGGGATATTTCATAGCGATTAGGTTGCAGCAAATTCCCATTTCCCCCGTGATGAGTAAACCACTTTAATTTACTAAAAAACCACGGATCGTGCAGAATTAAATCATCTTCCAAATAACAGAAATAATCGTATTTGTCAAGACACGCTCGCAAAACTGCTTGACACTCAAACCCCAACAGCAGCGGTTCGCATTTTGTAGCGTGGTGCATAAAACATCTGGGCTGCACTGGCAGTTGAGGCAACATATGATAGCCTTGAGTAGTGCAAATAACAATGTCAATTTCGTGCTTTTGAGATTGATTGGCTGGGATAGTTGCACACTCGCTAATGTCAATCATGGACTGAGATTTGCCGTACAAAGCTTGCAGCGATGTCACGCAAGCGGTTAAAGCATTGAGTCGCGGTTGCGGATCGTTTCGCTGGGAAGCGTGTTTCCCGTCGCCGCTGGGATTGTAAAAGTGAGCAATAGTGAATAGAATTCGCATTGGTGTGGAGTAACAATTAAAAATTAAACAATAAAACACTAAAACAGAAAGAGCGCACAATAACGCCTATAAATCTTACCGCATTTAGTCACCAAATAACTCCGGCAGGCGATCGCGCAACTCAGCATTTAAACGCGGCAACTCGTCCCGCATCTGTAAGTACCAATCTCGCCGCTGCCGGTAGTGCCCGCACAGCAAGCGGTTGTCCCGCACCCATTCGCAAGCATTCGCGGCTATTTCCCGGCGCATATAAGTGTCGGAGATCAGCGAATTCAGCTTGATTTCAAACTCTTTTTCATGTCTGTAAATTAACCCGGTTTCACCTTCGACAATCGAATGTTCGTACACAGTGGGACTTGCCAGAACCGCTACTCCCCGCGCTGCACATTCAATGAACTTTAAGTCAGATTTCATTTCGTTAACCGGGTTACAAACGAGCGGCAGCAAAGCGATATCGCAACTGTACATAATTTCTTGATACCGTTCGTAACTGCAAAAGGGTTCAAATTCTTTTTGTTGTATTTTTAAGGATTCAAAAAATCTGCTGTCGTGGATTACTTTAACTCGAATCCGGTGTTTGTGTGCCACTAAAACTCGATTTAGCGCTGCCATAATCGGCTGCCAATCTTTTTCGCGGTTGAGGGCACCAAAAAAGATTGTGACTGTATCTTCTGCCGGATAGATTCGCGGCGGAGGTAGATAAGCTAATTGATTGGGAAATACGGCAACATTAGGATTGTAGTGCCGCAAAATTTTGGCTAGGGGTTCTGTAGAAGTTTGCACGCAGTGACAGCCGCGATAGCTGAGGTAATTATTGTCAGCGTATTCGCGGCGGCGGACGGGATTGTCGTCAATTTCAGCTACTATTAAATAGCCTTGTTGCAGCAGTTCTTTGAGTTTGGGAATGTAGGCGGGATATTGCATGATTGTCCGCTGCCAGATGAAGACTTTTTCTTCTCCAGACAGCGGCGGAATTAATTCTGCTGCTTTCACGCCGGATACAGTGCGGACACCGGGAATTGTGGCGCTAAATTTGTCCGGTTCCAAAACTCGCACGCGATCGCACCCTGTAGGAGCCATAATGATAGTCTGAATCAGCAGTCTGCGCGGAGGTACGGTCGATTTGGTCGATCGCACGATATAATGTTCAGCACCCGTTTCCGTAGCAAAACTGCTCGATGTCAGCTCTAAAGCCTTTACCATTGGATGCAGCAATTCCTGAAAGCGGACAAAATTTTCGGTTTTGTGTCCCTTTCCTTGAAATTCATAAACCTGCAATCCGGCTCCAGCAAATAGTGATTTAATACTTTCTAGGGTAAACCAGTGCTGCATCTTGCTGTCGGGATTTTCCCACTGTCCCCGCAGCAGATTGACAATTCGCCGCCAGTATTGAGCGTTGGGAATTCGGGCGAGAATTTGCCCCTCTGGATGCAGCAAAGCAGTGTACTGTTTGAGGACATCCCAGGGATTTTTGAGATAGGGAAGCAAGTCCCCGAAAATCAAGCAATCGACAGTTCCTGGAGCGATGTCGAGACTTTCGATGGCAATTTCTTCAACATCGGCTACCGTCACCCAGTTTAGCCGATCGACTGCAATTTTAGCTTTTTCTCGATCGCGCTCAATGCCAATATACTGACAGTGAGGATTTATCTGCTTGTACTCTTCGCCCGTAGAACCCGTACCGCAGCCAATTTCGACAATGACTTTAGCATCCGGCGGTAGCAGCTTCAAGAAATCGTGGTTGGCGCGATCGATCACTTTCTCTAAAATTCCTGATTAGTTTATCGTAAAATAAAACAGAGCAACCCATGCCAACAGACGACCAGCCGAAGGTTAGCATTGCGATGCCAGTATACAATGGCGATCGGCACATTTGTCAAGCATTAAATTCTGGCGTTGCGAACTCTTTCTCTTTTCTCTTCTCTTGCTTTGGGTCAAAAGCGTCAAGAGTATTTCATTTAAATCTTGTTCACCAATCGTGCAAGGAGGGCGATATGTTAGCAAATATTGGGCATAATTATAATTTATTCTCAACACCTACCCTCCTTTAGCGCAATTGAGATTATCAATTAATTCTGCTTTTTCCCAAAAAATCCACACAACAATTTGCCGAATACATTATAAACTATGAACTCAAATTTAGGAATTAACATCGCCGGCTACATCAACGGCGAATTTGGCATAGGAGAAGGTGTCCGAGCAAACATCAGAGCCGCAGAAGCCGCCAACATTCCCTTCAATATTAACAATTTTACCCGCAGTCCCCACCGGAAAAAAGATACCACCTATCAAAACTTTAGCCAAGACAATCCCCATCCCGTAAACTTAATTCAAGTCAACGCCGATGAAGTTGCAACCTTTATCAAACATACAGGTTCCAGCTATTTTGAAAACAAATACAATATCGGCTTTTGGGCCTGGGAACTTCCCGTATTTCCCCCGAAATGGCAGCCAGCATTTAATCACTTTCACGAAATCTGGACTTACAGCAACTATTGCGCCGAGGCAATTTCCGCAGTCTCGCCAATTCCCGTCATCAAAATCATGCCCAGTATTGCTCTCCCCGCACATTCCCTTAACAGAGAAGCACTGGATTTACCTAAAGATAAATTTATTTTCTTGTTTGTATTCGACTTTTCTAGCCGCATTGAGCGCAAAAATCCTTTAGCGGTAATTCAAGCGTTTAAACAAGCTTTTGGCGAAGATGACCGCGTATTATTGACGGTCAAATCTTCTAATTCAAACAAATTTCCAGAGGAGCGAGCATCCTTAAACTCAGCCATAGCAAATAATTCAAATATCAAACATCTAGACGGGTATTTATCCAAAGATAAAATCAACGGTTTGCTATACAATTGCGACTGTTACGTATCGCTGCACCGCTGCGAAGGATTCGGCTTAACAATGGCTGAAGCCATGTTTTACGGCAAACCAGTAATTGCCACAGGCTATTCATCAAATACAGAATTTATGAATGCCGGCAACAGCTTTTTAGTAAAATACAAGTTAGTCCCAATTGCAGCAGATTGCGGGCCTTACAAAAAAGGTAATATGTGGGCAGAACCCGATACAGAACACGCTGCTGATTTAATGAGTCATGTCTTCAACAATTACCGGGAAGCTCAGCAAGTTGGCAGAATAGCTGCTGAGGAAATTCAGACTTTACTGACTCCACAAGTTGTCGGGAGGAAAATTCAAAACCGTCTCGAATATATTGCCGAAATTACAGATAATTTCAAAAGCTTGGAGCGCGGAATACGAAAAAAGCCATCTCAGGTAGCGACAACAGTAAAAAATGCACCACCTTTAGTTAGTATTTGTATTCCGACATACAACGGAGAAGCATTTATTGAGGAAGCAATCAAAAGTGCGATCGCCCAAACTTACCCTAACATAGAACTGATTGTATCCGACGACGGCTCCACAGACCGCACAATTGCGATCGCCCAATCCTTCCAATCGCAAACATCCGCCGATTTCCGCATCGTACTGCACCGCAACTACGGCTTATCACAAAACTGGAACTTCTGCATATCCCAAGCAAAAGGTGAATACATTAAATTTCTGTTTCAAGACGACTTGCTCGAACCAGAATGTATTGAGAAAATGGTCGCACTCGCCCAACAAAATCCAGAAATAGGTATGGTTTTCTCCCCGCGCGGCATCACCATAGCTGAAGATGAATCTAACCCAATTTTGCTGAAAGCTTCCCAATCAATTAAAAATTTGCACAAAAATTGGTCTAATTTAAAATCAATTCAGTCAGGAAAAGAATTACTGGCAGATACTAACTGCTTGAGCAACCCCATAAACAAAATTGGCGAACCGAGTACCGTCTTAATTGCCGCCCGAGTATTTACCGAAATTGGATTATTTGATTCAGGATTATCTCAGTATGTAGATTTAGATATGTGGTGGCGAATCATGGGAAATTATCACATCGGGTTTGTAGAGGAAAAACTCTCGTCACTGCGGATTCATCCCGAACAACAAACTTGGAAAAACTTCGCTGCTGGGGAAAATCATAAGGATGTAGTCAGATTTTACAATAAACTACTAAATAGTCCAGATTACAGTTTCCTGAATCAACAAATTCAACAGACAATTCGCCACAAATTGGCATTAAGAACCCAGCCTCGTATATCTGACTTGTCAGCACTGGTTGATCAGTACAAAAAATCGCCATCAAACCAGTCTATTCTCGCGCAACTGCGGCAATACCGCCAACATATAGCTAGAAATTGGCTGAATTTTCCCCTCGGTAAATTGGAAAATGCTTACTTGGGAGAAACGGGAAAAGCTCATAAATTGCTACTAGATAGCGGCCTCAAAAATGAAACTTTAACTGAGGAAGAACAAAGTTTTGTCCAGCAGTTATCCGCGAAACTTGCTGAAGGAGAGGAAATTGCCGATAAGATTCAATATCTCCTCGCAGCGATGCTGTACCGCGATGCTTATCAGTTGCCCCTAGAGTATAAAAATGCAGCAATTCCCCAGTGGTTTTTTGACGACTTTCTGAAATTCTTATTTCAGTCTCCCAGTTATTTCCAAGAAAAGTGGGAAGTTGAAAGGTACTTTGAATATTTCCAGCAGTTAATCGAGTACGTCGCTGCTAATATCGCCAGTTTTCCCGCTTCTGAAGTTTGGCGTTATTTGGCGGCATTTATTGCAAAAAATGTTAGCTTCAAAGCTTTGTATTTGAGCGAGGCAAATTTGCTCAATATATTGAGTCAGCGAGCTGATGTTCTGGAATTTTATTTGAAAAATATCGGCTGTCAAGTAGACTGGAATTTTCTTCAAAGAGAACCTGAAAGAACTAAAATCCGAGTGGGCTTTTTGGTTGAGAAAATTAGCGATCAATTCGAGAGTCGTGCTGCAATTTCGAGTTTTGAATATTTAGACAGAAACAAATTTGAAATTATTGTGTACAATTTCCAGGTACAAGACGAGAAACTGGGGAAATATTGCGAAAATTGCGCCGACAAACTGGTGCAACTCCCGGAAGATTTGCCAAATCAAGTCCGAGAAATTCGATCGCACGATTTAGATATTCTGCTAATGTGCACCAATACTACCGACACTTCCCAACCAAGCGCGCTGCTGTGCCTGCACCGACTAGCGCGAGTGCAAATGGCTACCGCTGCATCAACCCCCGCCACCACCGGAGCCCGAAATATCGATTATTTTATTGCCGGAGATTTGACATTGCCCGCAGGTGCAGCAGCACAGTATCGCGAAAAATTAATTACTTTAGAAGGCTCGGGAGTTTGTTTCAGCTATCCTACTACTGTAGAATCAGCACCTGCCAGAGTTGAACCGACTCGCAGCAGTTGGGGAGCCACTGATGAATCTGTAGTGTTCATGTCGGGCGCTCCGGCTTTTACAATTATCCCAGAATTGAGAGAAACTTGGGCAAAAATTATTGCCGGCGTACCGAATTCTATTTTAGTTTTGTATCCCTTTTGTTCCCGCCCAGAAAACTATCCGACGGTGACTTTTTACAACCAAATTCGATCGCTCTTTGGGGAATCTGGGATTGACAAAAAGCGGGTAGTTGTGATAAGAGCGCTACCAAATCGTGCAGATTGCATAAAATGTTTGGAATTAGCTGATATATATTTAGACTCGTATCCAGACAGCGGTGCCGGCTCCTTAGTAGAACCGCTGTTGGCCCTGTTGCCTGTAGTGGCAAGAGAAGGGCAAACAGGTCGATCGCGACAATCGGCAGCAGTGCTCCGAGAGCTGCTGCTTCCGGAACTGGTAGCAAACAGCGAGAACTCTTATATAGAGATGAGTACAGCACTGGGAACTAACCCAGAACTGCGCCAACGCTATCGGGATCGAGTCCAACAAAAAGTGGCGGCCAACCCCAAATTTCTTGACAGTCGCGCTTACTCCGAGAGAATAGGCAAACTATTTGAAAGGAACCCCTAGGGAGAGCCAAGCGTCAAGAAATAGACAACAATAGCGCTAGCCCGGCGAGGCTCTGCTATCATCGGGAGATTGAGGGGTTAGTAGTTGTCGCTCTTTTCCTGCCACAGCTAAATTAAAAGGGGAAGCGCAAGTCAGTTGGAGATAAAAAAGTCAGGAACCTCAGCCTTAAGGCGTGAGGCTTGAAAGAGAAATCTAGCAAGCCGTCCTGACCAGCCTAAGACTTTCTCAGTCTACGTTTTTTGGGTCACGATACCGGAGAATGCGTAGCTAGTTTTCCGCTCTATCGCTGAGGGTTAAACAGTTCTAAGGTCACTGGAACAGTGCTTTCAGTCTAACAAGCCCTAAAAACATTGGCGAAGCTAACATTACCCCGCAAGGGAGGCTCGCAAGAGCAAAACACTATGTGTACAGGGTTGAGAGGTTTGAGGCGGTAACTGTCCCGCTGAAAGTACAAAACAAAAGCACACCGAACCCTTGCAACCCCAAGGCAGTAGTGGTAACTGTAAAGCCGTCCTAGAAGGACGGGGTTTCTACCCATTTTTCTGATGACAGGACTTTTTCAAATAGGCGATAAATTACTTCAAGCTCAGGATATGCCATCGCTCCTGAAGCGGTACCAGTTAATGCCGCAATTTTTGCGGGGTGTAATAGTAGACCAAGCGATCGCATCCTTTAGTTGCAGCGACGAAGAACGCCACTCCGCCGCCCTTGATTTTCTGGCACAGCACCAACTGACAGCCCCCGAAGCCAAAGAAGCTTGGCTGCGCAGCCAAAACATGACGGAAGAAGAACTTCAAGAGATGGCCTCCAGGCCCTTGCTGATCGAAAAATTTAAGCAAGAAACTTGGAGACCGAAAGTAGATAATTATTTTTTAACCCGCAAAGCCAGCCTAGACCACGTAGTCTATTCCCTGGTACGCACCAAAAATCCAGCACTGGCAAACGAACTTTACTTTCGCATTCTCGAAGGAGAACAAAGCTTTGCCGAAGTGGCCCGCGACTTTTCCGAAGGCCCAGAGTCCAAGTCCGGCGGGTTGTTGGGCCCAGTCCCCCTCTCGCAGCCCCACCCGGCAATCAGCAAACTTTTGTCCGTCAGCCAGCCAAATCAACTCTGGACGCCGCGTCCTCTGGCAGAATGGATGGTAATTATTCGACTAGAAAAGTTCATGCCGGCCCAGCTCGATGAATCGATGCGGCTGCACTTGATTAACGAACTCTTTGAAAGCTGGGTCGCCGAACAGATATCGAAAATAGGCCCGCTACAGCCCCTCTCTTCCGTGTCTTCAATATCATGACAATCAAGCAATTGGGTCAGTTGCCCCCGTCGCGCGGCCGTGGAGACACATAAAAACTCCGCATCCTGATAACCTGCGGACGGTACAGGCAGTTGCTTCAATCTAAAATCTAAAATCTAAAATCTAAAATCTAAAATCGGATGACTTCTTCCGCTGTTTCCCTCTCCCAAATTCAGGATTTCCTAGGTCAAACACCTCCCTTTGACCGACTGTCAGAGACGGCTCTGACAGCCTTGGTGGCTAAATGCCAACTCCTCGGCTACCGAACGGGGCAACCCCTGTTTGAACGGGAAAAAATGCCGACTCAGGTGGCAATTATCTATCAAGGCCAGGCCCGGCTGCTGGGCTTTGACCAGCGGTCGCAGCGCCACGTAAGTTTGCGCTTGGTGCAGTCGCAGGAAATCCTGGGCTGGGCTGGCTTGCTCAGGGGGGTTCCCTGCGAAACGGCGATCGCCTCTACAGATGTGATCGCGATCGTCCTACCTGCCGAAGATTTCCTCAGCGTACTGGAAAAACAGCCGACCTTTGGAGAAGCCTTTCGCGAACACTGTTCCTTGAGCGAAGTATTTGAACTGTTGAGCCTGGAATTGCAGCGCCAAGCGGACGGCACTTCCAATCTCAAGGAACTCACCCTGCAAGCTTGGCAAGACGCGACAGTTGTCAACGTGCCAAACGGCAACAAAAAAACTCAAGACCTCGCCAAAGAGCTAGATGCCGATCGAGTTTGGCTCGTCAGCAGCGGCGTCTTGGGCGACTTTCCCACCGGCAGCCGCTTCTCTGTGGAAAACGCAGCCAAATCCTTAAAAGTAGAAGGCCGCCTCGGCGCCCGCTTGGTTGGCTTCCGGGAACCCCCAGCACCCCAACCCGATCCAGACCCATTAAATGGCACGACACAGGCAGCAGGCTCTGACCCGCAGCCGCTCGGAAAATTGCTCGACATTAAGATCGCCCCAGAGCGTCCGCCAGAACCCACAACAGACCAACCAAAGGATGCGGCGAGATACCCAGTTTTCCGCGCCAAAGGGCAGATTGACGCCCCGCTAGCTTGCTTCCAAATGTTGAGCAAGTATTTCGGCCTCAAATTTCGTCGAGATATCATCCGCAAAGTTCTAGAAAATCAGTTAAAAACTGCTGGTTCTATCAGTATGCAAGCCTGCGGGGCGATCGCCCAAAGCATCGGCCTCACGCCTCAATTGGCGCAAGTGCCAGCAGAAGCCATCAACCGCATCAAAGCGCCGGTAATGATTAAATGGGAAACCAGCTTTGCCATTATTTACAGCATCACCGAGCAAGAATTGGTGATGGCCACGCCCGAAAAGGGGCTGATGCGGAAGCGGATACCTCAGTTTAAAGAAATCTGGGGCGAACAGGGAGAAGTCCTGCTGCTGCAAGCTCCGCAAGTCGAACAAAAAGAGCAGTTCAGCTTCTGGTGGTTTGTGCCGGCGCTGATGGAACACAAGACAGTGTTTTTTGAGGTGTTGCTCGCTTCGTTTTTTGTACAGTTATTCGGTCTTGCCAACCCTTTAATCAGCCAAGTAATTATTGATAAAGTATTAGGTCAGCGCAGCATTGACACCTTGGATATTTTGGGGGCGTTTCTGTTAGGTGTTGCCCTGTTTGAAGGACTGCTCAACGGTTTGCGTACCTTTTTGTTTATAGATACCTCAAACCGCATCGATGTTAAATTGAGTGCGGAGGTAATCGACCACTTGCTCCGGCTTCCCCAAAATTACTTTGACAATCGGCGCGTCGGAGATTTGGTCTACAAATTCAGCATGATGGGCCAGATTCGGGAATTCATGACGAGTACAGCTCTGACAGTGGTTCTCGATGCGGTATTTTCGGTGGTTTATGTCGCCGTGATGCTCTCCTACAGCGTGCAGCTAACGGCAGTATCTTTGGCAGTGGTACCGATACTGGGGCTGATGATTGTTCTAATCAATCCGCTGGTGCTGCGCCTGATCAAACAGAGAAATATGCGTTTTTCTGACGCTCAATCTTATCTAGTGGAAGTAGTCAGCGGGATTCAAACTGTTAAGGCTCAAAATATTGAATTGAAATCCCGCTGGGAGTGGTCGAGCCGCTACGCAAAATACATTACAGCCAGTTTTAAAACAATTATCACCGGGACTACGGCCGGTACGATTAGCAGCTTTTTAAACCAGGTGGGTAACTTGGCTCAGTTGTGGGTGGGAGCTTATTTGGTACTGGGAAATGAGATTACTTTGGGTCAGTTGATTGCTTTCCGAATTATTTCGGGGAACGTGACGGGTTCGCTGCTGCGTTTTGTGAGCGTGTGGCAGAGTTTCCAAGAAGTCTCGATGTCGATCGATATGCTTAAGGATATCGTCGATAATCCCACGGAAACCAGCGATGAAGACCGCAGCAATATCCCGCTGCCGGCAATTCAAGGGCAGGTTACCTATGAGGAGGTTTCCTTCCGATTTTTGGAGAGCGGGCCGCTGCAATTGGCTAATGTGAATTTGGAATTTCCCGCTGGCAGTTTTGTGGGAATTGTGGGGGGAAGCGGTTCCGGTAAAAGTACGGCGATGAAGCTGTTGCAGCGTCTTTATCCCCCGCTGTCGGGCCGGATATTTATTGACGGCTATGACATTGCTAAGGTGGAACTGTACTCGCTCCGCAGCCAACTTGGGGTGGTATTGCAAGATACTTTGCTGTTTAACTGCTCGGTACAGGAAAATATTGCTCTGAGCAATCCAGATGCGAGTACGGATGAGATTGTGCGAGCTGCGAAATTAGCGGTGGCTCACGACTTTATTATGGGCTTGCCTGCTGGCTACAATACAGTAGTGGGAGAGCGAGGATCTTCGCTTTCTGGGGGTCAAAAGCAGCGGATCGCGATCGCCCGCACGATTTTGCAAAACCCGAAACTGCTGATTTTGGACGAAGCTACAAGCGCCCTCGACTACCATTCCGAACGCCAAGTTTGCAATAACTTAGCAGAAGCTTTCGCCGGCCGCACGGTGTTTTTCATTACTCACCGCCTGACTACAATCCAAAACGCCGACATAATTATTATGATGGATCAAGGTTCTGTAGTCGAGCAGGGAAGTCATAAAGAATTAATGGCTCTTAAAGGGCGTTACTACTGCCTCTTCCAACAACAAGAGTCGTCGAATACCTGATATTTCACAACTCACAACTGATAACTAACAATTAACAACTGAAAACTCACAAATGGCTATGAAATCGATAATACTTTCTGAACAACCAGTCATTCTAGAAAAACCAGCGATTTGGTCGCACTTGTTTTTGTGGATGATCATGCTGATGACCACTTCTGGTGTAGTTTGGGCTTATTTTGCTAGCGTAGAGCAAGCTGTCCCCGCTGTAGGCCAATTGGAACTCAAAGATGGTGCTAGAGACATCCAAGCACCTGCTACGGGCGCTGTGGTGAGACTTCACGTTGAAAATGGCGATCGTGTGGAAAAGAACCAGCCTCTGCTCACTTTCAACCCCCTTGCACCCAGTGCCGATTTGACATCGATCCAGAAAACTAAAGAAGCTCTGGAAAAGGAAAATAAATTTTACGAAGATGTTGTCAACGGCCAAATTCAAGGCGCTGTTCCTTCTAACCTAGAATCAACAATCAAGGACAGACAGAGCCTGACGGCACAAAATCAAGTGCTGCAAGCTTTGATTGACGAACTGTACCTCAACAGGGGAGCCAGCGGAAATTTTGATGCTGCTCAGCAAGGACTTTATGTTAATTATCGATCGGAATTTTTGTCTCGCGTCGCTGCCGCTCAAGGGCAAGTTCAGGAGTTGGAAAAACAACTGAAGCAAGCTGAGGATGCTGAGAAAGCCGCCGGCGATCAAATGACAGTGGCACAGCAACAACTGGGTTTTGCCCAGAACCAATTAAATTATGCTCAGCAGCAGTTAAGTTCTTCGCAAGAGCAAGTAAAATCTGCCCTGGCTCAGAGAGATTTGGCGGACGAACAGTTAGCGAAATCCCAACAAGTATTGAAGTCGAATCAAAACATTTTAGGCAGACTCGGCCCCCTGGTAGAGCAAGGAGCCATCGCTGAACTGCAAAAAGAAAAACAGGAACAAGATGTTTTTAGAGGCCAAAGCGACGTTCTCAAACAGCAAGATCAAATCAAGCAGCGCGAAGGTGAAATCAACTCCCGTAAAGGTGAAATCAACACGCGCCGAGGTGAGATAAATACGCGCCGAGGCGAAATTAACGCGCGTCAAGGTGACATTCAAAAAATTAGTGCTGAAGTACAGCGCCAGCAAGGAGAGCAAGCGCGCATTCAGGAGTCCATCAGCCGCGCCCAAGAACAGTTGAAAAACACCAAGGATTCCTGGGCAAAAGAACTTTACACCAAAATTGCTGAAAACCAGAAACAAATTGCCAGCAGCGATTCTCAGTTAAGCCGCTTCAAAGTGGAAAACCTGAAAAAGCTGTCCGAGGTGAACGCTCAGCTAGAAAAAGCGCAGCAAACCCGCGATACTCAAATTCTGAAGGCTCCGGTATCCGGCGTTATCTTCGATTTGAAACCTTCTAAGAAGGAGAATGCTAAGTTGGATATAGCGAAAGATCCGATATGCCAATCCATTATTAACTCGGTGGTGAAACCGGGCGAACCGCGTCCCGCACGCTGCGAAGAAGCTTATTACGAAGCGCAGCAAACTGAGAAGCTACTCAAGGTTTTGGATGACGAAAACGGTCTGGAAGCTGTGGTTTACCTCGAAAACAGCAATGTGGCTCTGGTATTAGATGCTTTGAGACAGAAGCGGGAAAAATTGGAACCATATCACGGCAAACAATTAGATGGAGAAAAGATTGACTGCGAAACAGGTAAAATTTGCGTTTGTCCAGAGAAGGAAATTAACAGAGAGAAACTGGGTTTGACGAAATACCAATGTGTGCCTGTGGAAGTGAATGTAGAAGCTTTCCCGGCGATGGAGTTTGGTACTGCTGAGGGTGAAGTTATAGAGATTAGCAGCGATGCTGAGCCTCCTACTGAACTGCGGAAATACTACGCTTTTAAAACCAAAATTAAGCTCAAGAATCAAAAGTTTATTTTGAATAAAAACAAGCCCGATCAAGTGGAGGTTAATTTGCAGTCGGGAATGGCAGTAAGCTCTAATATCAATATCGGCAAGCGGACTGTTTTGCAGATGTTTATCAACAGGTTTACTGGGAAGCTGGATACGTTCAAGACTGTTAAGTAATTCGGTTAACCGAATTGAACGCGAGACTTTTAGGGTGTTCGGAAACCCGGTTTCTTGAAGAAACCGGGTTTCTAGCTTTGATAAAACTCGGCGGTTGAAAGCGCTGTCGAGAGTCAAACGAAGTGCCTCTCTAAGAGACTAAGAAATGAGAATTAAATAACTTACACTCTTGAAAGTGGGGAGTAGGGGTTGGGCGTCCCGCCCTTTTTGGACGGGCTCTCCCGCCCATCCCACAATAACAATTAAAATTGTAAGTTATTTAATTCGCGATCCTAATAAATAAACGGGGTATTTAAGCTGGGTTGAGATAAAATTGTGATGGCAATTGGTGCGATCGCACATTTATGAAAAAAATTATTTTATTTACGTTCTATCTGATTCCTGTTGTCCTGTTAATCGGATTTGTAGCTAACTTTAGCGTTAACGTTCCCATAGATGACGAGTGGAGGTTAGCCAGCCTTTTTGAGAAAATAGCTGCGGGAAATGTAAGTTTCAACGATTTTTGGGCTTTGCACAGCAACCACCGGATCGTATTTCCTAAAATAATTATTGCGGTGCTGGCTTTTGCTTCCCGATGGAATATCAATTATCAGTTGTGTCTCAGTATAGGTTTGGCGGCGATAACTTTTATCGCTACGTACAAGTTATCCTCAATGCAGGTTAAGAATGTTGAGGATAATTTGTTCCATCTAGCTAATATTTTCACTGGTATTTTGCTTTTCTCCCTTGTTCAGCATGAAAACTGGCTTTGGGGATTTCAAATTGCTTGGTTTTTAGTTAATTTGTGTTTAGTAGCTGCGGTTTATGCGCTGATTTCAACTCACAAATTATTGCCTAATGTTAGAATCTCTATTGCTGCTGTATTCTGCTTTATTGCTAGTTTTTCGCTGGCTCAAGGCTTGCTGTCTTGGTTGGCGGCAATTCCGGCTGTGGTGGCTGTGGAGGGAAATGCAGCCCAGAAACGAAAAAGACTTATTGTATGGATGCTGCTACTGGTGGCAACTTGTGCTGTTTATTCCATTGATTATCATCCCAGTCGGAAAACAAGTATTATTTCATTGTTGAATAAGCCCCTAGTGGTAATTGATTACTTTTTGAGTTTGCTGGGTTCGCCACTTGTTCGATTGTCGGGAATTTCGGCATTGGTAGGGGTACTAATATTTGCAAGTTTCTTATTTTTGGGATTCCACTTTGGGAGAAAAATTAGTGAGAATCGTGAGGCTTTACCTTGGCTGTCAATAGGTTTGTTTTCGGTTTTATCGGCTCTGTTTATTACGGCGGGTAGGGCGCAATTTGGATCGCTTCAGGCGATAGAATCGTCTAGATATACGACTAATTCGATTTTGCTATTAATTGCTTTGGTTCAGCTAGGGCAATTATTTGTTAGAGGTCAATATCAACAAACAAAAGCAACGTCCAAAGGTAATTATAAATTTACTTATAAGGTAGTTGTAGGGCTGTTAATAGGGATAATTGTTGTTAACTCTCAACAGGCGATCGCCCAATCTCGCTCGGCATTTCTTTACAAACAAGGCGCTCAAGATTGTTTGCAGTTAATTAACTATCTGGAACCATCGGATTTTTTTGATAATTCGCCGGAAAGCTGTTTGAGGGTGCTGAGCAAAAAAACTTGGCTGGTGAGAGAAGGCGCTGCAATTATCGACAAAATAGGTTGGAGAAAGTTCGCGAACAATGTAGAGTTTATTTCTAATACCGAGAAAGTTTACGGCTATTTAGACAAACCTCAAAATAGCGATAAATCCTTGACTGTTAAGCAAAATGATTATGTTAAGGCTGCTGGTTGGGCGGTTTTGCCAGAAAAAGTGCAACAGCCGAATATTGTACTGCTATCTCTGGGCGATAAACAATCTTTTTTTGCTAACGCTTATGTAAATTTGGACAGTCCGGACATAGCTAAGAGTTTAAAATCTGAATTATACAATAATGCAAGGTGGGCTGTTGATTTGTCGGATAATAATTTGCCGATCGCCCAAACTGAAATTAAAGCTTGGGTGTATAATCCTGTGGACAACCAATTTGTCGAGTTGCGCGGAGGATGAGGAGTGAAAATTTCTGTGATTATACCAGCCCACAATGAGGAGGGCTGTTTGGAAGGTACTGTGCGGGCGATCGCCCAGACGCTCGATTTAGAAGGCATTCCGCACGAAATTTTGATTGTCAATGACAATAGTGTCGATCGAACAATTGATATTTGCCAGGAGTTGTCAGAGACTTTTCCTACAGTTAGATACATCAACAATCAACCTCCCAACGGTTTCGGATTTGCCGTGCGCCGGGGTTTGGCGGAATTTGACGGAGATGCTGCGGCAATTGTGATGGCGGATGCTTCCGACGATCCGATAGATTTGGTAGCAGGATACCGCAAATTGCAAGAAGGATATGATTGCGTTTTCGGTTCCCGCTTTATTAAAGGCGGCTTTGTGGTTGATTATCCAATTCACAAGTTAGCAATTAACCGCTTAGCAAACTGGTTTGTCAAAAGTATTTTCGGCTTGCGGTACAGCGATGTCACCAATGCTTTTAAACTCTACCGCAGAGAAGTAATTGAAGGCGTACAACCAATTTTGAGCCATCATTTTAATTTGACAGTCGAACTGCCTCTAAAAGCAATTGTTAGGGGTTTTTCCTATACGGTAATTCCTCTGAGGTGGTACAATCGGACTGCGGGTATTTCTAAGCTGAAAATAAAAGAGATGGGCAGTCGATATTTGTTTATTGTCTTGTATGTCTGGCTGGAAAAACATCTCTCTCGCGGCGACTACCACCGGACTAGAAAGATGAATGAATTGAAATTAGATTTGTTGCCAAAGTCCAGGACTGAAGTTTTGACGGCGAAGGAATGATGACTACTGATGTTGGTACCGCAGCTATTGATACTTTGATGCAGATCGGAGATAATAAGTGCGATCGGTTAATCGTCATCCTAACTGCCATATTCTCGCGAGATGGAAAAATTCATGAATAGCAACTCTGCGATCGCCTCGCAGATTGCCTACAAAATCGAGTTTCCTGATTATAATGGTGAATACGCTAAAAAGTAGGATAGTCAAGGATAATTTGACGAGATAGGCGATGGGGAAGTTTGGGTTATAAGATATACCAAATTGGGAGGATTAAGTCATGGTTTTTACAGCCCCACGAATGGCAAGATTGATGCCTAATGCCAGTAAACTTGAAAGTGATGAGCCAGAAATGGAAAGTTCCCTACATTATATTCAGTTAGCATTATTAGTTGCCTGTTTGGAATGGCAATGGCGCGAACGCAACGACTTTTTTGTTGGAGCAAACCTGACGGTTTATTACAGCCAGCAACAATTGCGGAATCGGGATTTTCGCGGCCCGGATTTTTTTGTGATAACAAACACAGAAAAACGTCCGCGTCGTTCTTGGGTAATTTGGGAAGAAAACGGGAGATACCCCGATATAATTATAGAATTACTCTCGGATTCTACCGCCAGAGTCGATCGCAATCAAAAAAAGATATTATATCAAAATCAATTCAGAACGTCCGAATACTTTTGGTTCGACCCTGAAGATTTTGAATTTGCTGGTTTTCGTTTAATCAATCAAGAATATCAAGCTATTCTTCCCAATGAATTTGGTAGATTGTGGAGTGAGGTACTAGAATTTTATCTAGGAATTCATGATGGGAAATTGCGTTATTTTACCCCAGACGGTGAGTTAGTTGCTACACCAGAGGAATCTGCACTGCAAGCCCAAGAGCAAGCTGCACAAGCCCAAGAGCAAGCTGCACAAGCCCAAGAGCAAGCTGCACAAGCCCAAGAGCAAGCTGCACAAGCCCAAGAGCGAGCCGAGCGTTTAGCGAATCAGTTGCGGGCTTTGGGAATTGAACCAGAGTAGTTGTCAAAATTGATTGACAAGATGATTCACTTTTGAGGAAAGTTTGGGTTAAAAGACATACCAAATTGGGAGGATTAAGTCATGGTTTTTACAGCCCAAGAAATGGCAGATTTAATGCCAGATACCAGTCAACTTGAAAGTCAGGAACTGGGAATGGAAAGTTCCTTGCATTATATGCAATTAGCATTATTAGTCGCCTGTTTGGAATGGCACTGGTGCGAACGCAATAATTATTTTATTGGAGCAAATCTGACGTTTTATTACAGTCGCAAACAATTGCTCGATCGCAATTTTAACAGTCCGGATTTTTTTGTAATTAAGAATACCGAAAAACGTCCGCGCTATTCTTGGGTGGCTTGGGCAGAAAATGGTAGATATCCAGATATAATTATAGAATTACTTGCCAATTCTACCGCCACAGTCGATCGCAACGAAAAAAAGATATTATATCAAAAATCGTTGAGAATACCCGAATACTTTTGGTTCGATCCTGAAAATTTAGAGTTTAGCGGTTTTCGTTTAATCGGTCGAGAATATCAAGCTATCCTTGCCAATGAATTTGGTAGATTGTGGAGTGAGGTACTAGAATTATATCTGGGAATTCACGATAGGAAATTGCGTTATTTTACCCCCGATGGTGAGTTAGTTGCTACACCAGAGGAAGCTGCACTGCAAGCACAGGAGCGGGCCAATCGATTAGCGAATCAGTTGCGGGCTTTGGGAATTGAACCAGAATAAGCTGTTACGCATTTAAAATAGTATTGTAGGGTGCGTCAGCCCTTTCTCGTTTCCCTTGTAAGCGTAAGTGTTCTAGCTGACGCACCCTACAGGCCTCGTTAGTGGTTTAAATGCACAACAGCTTAGTTGTCCAAATTAATTCACAACATGATTCAGTTTTAATGCGGGGCATACCTCAACACCCATTGTTCAATAATTTAACAGCAGTAATTAATCCTCTAAGAAAGTTGAGTCAATGCCTGAGAGAATTTTAATTGTTGGTGGTGCGGGTTTTATCGGCAGTTGTTTGGCAATTGGCATGAAGAAACTGCACCCGGAATGGCAAATAATTTGTTTGGATAACCTGCGTCGCCGGGGTTCAGAATTGAATCTGCCTCGGCTTAAAAGTTGCGGGATTCAGTTTGTTTACGGGGATATTCGTACAGCGGCGGATTTAGATCCAGTTGCACTGAATGCGGACTGCATTATAGATTGTGCTGCGGAACCTTCTGTGCTAGCTGGTTTTAGTTCGCCACAGTACGTTTTGCAGACGAATTTACTGGGCACTGTGAATGTTTTGGAGTTGGCGAGACAAACGGGTGCGAGTTTGCTGTTTTTGTCTACGAGCCGGGTTTATCCGATCGCCTGTGTCAAATCTGTTAAGCTGTTAGAGTTGCCGAATAGATTTGCGATCGCCCCTGAGCAAACTTTACCGGGTATATCCGAGTTGGGCATATCAGAAGACTTCCCATTAAAAGGACACCGTTCGCTGTACGGAGCAACTAAATTAGCATCGGAATTGCTGATTGAGGAATACAGGGAAGCATACAATGTGCCGGCAATTATTAACCGTTGCGGGTTAATTACCGGTGCTTGGCAAATGGGTAAAGTAGATCAGGGTGTTTACGGTTTGTGGGTGGCGGCTCACTATTTTCAAAAGTCGCTGAGTTATATCGGTTTTGGCGGCAGCGGGAAGCAAGTTAGAGATTTACTGCACGTTGAAGATTTGTTGAGGTTAGTTAATTATCAGTTAGAACATTTTACTGAATTTGACGGCGAAGTTTTTAATGTTGGTGGCGGTTTGAGCAACAGTCTTTCTTTGATTGAAGCGACTGATTTGTGCCAAAAGATTACGGGTAAATCGATTCCGATTCATCCTGTTTTGGAGGAACGCGCGGGGGATATTCCGATTTTTATTACCGATTCTTCTAGGGTGATGGAGAAAACAGGATGGCAGCCTGTTATTGGGCCGGAAGCGGCTTTGCAGGATATTTATGATTGGATTGCTGCTAATGAGGTTGTGTTGAGTTCGATTTTGTAGGGAGTTTTTTTATGGCAGATTGCAAATAGTATGGTGCGTCGCTATGGGAAATTTCGCCACTATTTGAGTGACTAGAAGCGACGCAGCTTACGGCGAAATTTCATCCCCGTCTAAAATTCCCACCATTATTTTCATTAAATCCTCTAAATCGTCAGGCACTTTAAACAAATTGATATCTTGAAAAATAGTGTGCTGATTTCGGTCTAACTTGCCAAATCGCCAGACATCTCCCATTGTCACCGCACCGTAAAAGATATTTTGCTCTTCAACGTGCGACATCGCAATTAATTCTACAGCTAGTTGGGTAAATCCTCTAGTCATATCGTCGTTTTTTGCTTCAATGACTAGCAATTCTCGCTCGGATTTTACGAAATAATCTAAATTCCCCTTTAACCAGCTATTAACGTTAAGAGTATACTCAAATCGCAGTTGACATTTGCAGTACCGGATGATGTCCAGCAAAACTGGCGATACTAATGATTCTCTTCTAGCTGTTTCGCTGCTGAGACTGACAAAAAATAAAGTTTCTTTAATTCTTTGTTTGAGAAAAGCTATTTCTGACAGTTCTCTAGAGGTATGCGGCAAAGACATCTCAGTTTTGATCAGCGAGTAATCAAATTCTGCTAAAATTTGATCCGTTTCGTAAGGTAACTCAAAGTATGAACGAAATGTATATTCTCGACCTTCCTGTAAAATTTTTTGCTTGGTCATACTGTTTGAAATTGCAATGTGTCTATTTGTAAATTATTATAGCAACTCTAAATCATTCATACAGATTTGTAGGGGTAGTGCCCCCGCCTACCCTCTATCGCTTATCCCCAAACTTCTGTCAAATCCAAGACAAACCCCGGCAACACATCTTCACCGGACAAAGTAACAGGATTTTCCAGCACTTCTACATCGTGATTTTGCCTGTAAATTTCCACCTTTCTGTTTTTTCTATCTATCAACCAACCTAAACGAGCGCCATTGTTCATATACTCTTTAATCTTGGCTCGCAGTGGCTTCATATTGTCACTTTTAGAACGAAGTTCTACCACGAAATCAGGACTTAAAGGAAGAAAGCCTTCTTTTTGTTCTGGGGTAAGTGCGTCCCACCTTTCTTGACGCACCCAAGATGCATCAGGAGAGCGATCGGCTCCATTGGGCAGGTGAAAACCAGTAGAAGAATTAAATGCTTTACCGAGTCTAGTCCGCCGATTCCACAGCCAGAGTTGTCCTTCTATATCCAGATTCCGATATCCTGTGTCGCCTCCGGTTGGTGGGTTCACGATTAATTCTCCTGTTGCTGTGCGTTCTAATTGTAACTCTCGATTGGCGATCGCCAATTCAACGAACTGTTCGTGGGTAACGGTGAGTGTTAGTGTTAGTGGAATATTGACTGCAAGGGCGGCGGATGATTGAGTTTGTGTCATCATGTTTGTCCTCAAAGTGATGCTTTCATGGGAGCTTCATCCTAATTGGGGAAAGCCGGAAATGCTGGAGAGTTTGTAAATTTTATGATAACACTTAAAAGTGCCATCTACAAAGTGCGATCGCCATTTTGTCAACCAAAGCTCGATCGCATCTGGTATCATAGAAAAAAAGTTCCCCGCGCAGACGCAAAAACATGATAACTTCTACAGTTGTTGCCCAATCGAAAATCTACTCTCTAGAAGCATGGATGGAAAGTCCACCGGATCTCGAAGAGTGGGTTGATGGCGAATTATTGGAGAAAAATGGCATGACTCTCAAGCATAGCGAAGTACAAGGAAATCTTTACTTTCGTTGGAGAAACTACAAAGAATCCAGCGGACAGGGAGGAAAAGTTTATACCGATGTTCCCTGCCGCACAAACAAGCAGGGGCGCTATCCTGATGTTGCCTACCTTCCCCCGGAATTGGCAGCACAATTTGGCAATCTCAAAGTGCTGCCGCAAAGTTTTCCTTTATGTGCTGAAATTGTTTCGCCAACAGATTTGGCGGAAGATGTAATTGCTAAAGCTACAGAATATTTAGAATCGGGAAGTGAGGAAGTTTGGCTGGTATATCCTGAAAACCAATGGATTATTGTAGTAACAAAACAAACCCGAAGCATCTTTATTGCTGGGGAAGTTATTAGCACCCAAATTGTTTTACCGGGTTTTAGCATTCCCGTAGATGAATTATTAAAATGAGCAATTTTCCTACATTCTCATTTTCCGCCTCTGACGGGAAGTGTCGATATTGAAGATACTCAATTGTTTGGTTTCGATGCTTTAACAAACATTTGCCCTCCCAAAAATCTCCATAAAAAAGGCAATTTTAAGTAAACTTTTAACAGCAAGGGCGAAGCCGGTCTGCCTTTCGTCGAAAACGGTAAAAATCGCGGTCGAATCAGGTCAATTTCAAACCCGACAGTTTCTAAAAGCTCTTGCAGCGATAAATGCGTTATTGGTAGTTGATGGTCGATAAAATCGTAATATTCCTTGTATGAGTATTTAAAATTAGGCTGAATCACCAATAAAGAACCGCTCGGCTTGAGGGCATCAAAGCAAAACGAGATAATTTCTACAAGTTCCTCTTTGTTGCGGAGGTGTTCAAAAAAATTTGAGATAAAAATACGATCGAACTGTTCGGTAAAAAATGTGTGAGAGTCCAAATTTAACACATCAATATTAAGCACCTTCACATCAGCATTAGCAAATAACTTTGAATCGGGATTGAGGTCAATCAAACATTTTTTTTCAGCCCTAATTTGATTTATAAATTCGCAGTAACCGCCACCTATATCTAAAACGGCTGATTCGGGAGGAACATAATTTTGTAAAAAATCGTCAATCAAAACTTTCCAGAGTGCCACCTTGGCTTGCATTTGTCGGGAATCAAAGCGGTTGGCATACAACTTTTTGAGATATGTGTCAGTTTTCATAGTAAAATAGCCGAGACTGAGTATGAGTTTATCACGCGATACAGGCAACTATGAATGTTATATCTACTGAAATACCGGAAGTTCTGATCGTTGAGCCGAAAATTTTCGGAGACGATCGCGGTTTCTTTTTTGAGAGTTTCAATCACAAAGCGTTTGTCGAAAAAACAGGCGTGACGGCACAATTTGTTCAAGACAATCATTCCAAATCCTCTAAAAATGTGCTGCGCGGTTTGCACTACCAAATGCAGCAGCCTCAAGGCAAATTGCTGCGGGTAGTTGCTGGCGAAATATTTGATGTAGCGGTGGATATTAGAAAAAAATCGCCGACTTTTGGGCAGTGGGTTGGTTGTTTGCTGAGTTCAGAAAATAAGCGGCAATTTTGGGTTCCGGCGGGATTTGCTCACGGTTTTTTAGTGGTTTCCCAGACGGCTGAAGTTTTGTACAAAACGACAGATTATTACGCACCGGCACACGAGCGGTGTATCCTGTGGAATGACCCCGATTTGGCGATCGACTGGCCGCTAGATGGTGCCCAACCAATCTTATCAGCTAAAGACCAAGCTGGACAAACGTTGAAAAGAGCTCAAGTGTTTTGATTATGAAAATTTTACTCGCAGGCGGCAGCGGACAGCTAGCTCAAGAATTGCAGCCGATTTTATTATCTTCGGGAGAGGTTATTGCGCTCGATCGCACTCGCCTCGACTTATCCCAACCCGAAAGCATCCGTCAAGCAATGGGTGAAATTCAACCGAATTTAGTCGTCAATGCGGGTGCTTACACTGCGGTAGACAAAGCAGAAAGCGAACCGGAATTAGCAAACGCAATCAACGGCATTGCACCCGGAATTATCGCAGAAGAATGCGAAAAACTGGGAGCAAGTTTGATTCACTTTTCTACTGATTATGTATTTGACGGCAGCCACGGTTCTGCTTATTTGGAAACAGATTCTACGAACCCGCTGGGAACTTACGGCAAGTCGAAATTAGCAGGCGAGGAAGCAATTCGGAAAGCGGGAAACCGACATATTATTATTAGAACCGCGTGGGTTTACGGCAACGGCGGCAAAGGCAACTTTGTCAAAACTATGCTGAGGTTGGGAAAGGAAAGGGAAGAAATTCGGGTAGTAGCAGATCAGATCGGAAGTCCTACTTGGACCGGGGATTTAGCGGAGGCAATTTCGCAAATTATTCCTCTGCTTGGGCTAGAAAATTTTGGCACTTACCAGTACACTAATAGCGGTGTTTGTAGTTGGTACGATTTTGCGATCGCCATTTTTGAGGAAGCAGCAAAACTCGGCTTTCCCCTAAAAGTTCAGCGCGTAATTCCCATCACCACCGCCGAATATCCAACACCCGCAAAACGTCCGGCTTTTTCTGTCCTCTCTACGGTGAAAATATCAGCACTTCTGGGCACGTATCCTCCCCACTGGCGGCAAGGGCTCAGACAAATGCTGGCAAGAGAAGTCAGTCGATTTTAGATTTTAGATTTTAGATTTACTTGCAGCATTGAATCTGGGAGTTTGAACTTTAGTCTAAAATTTAGGGATTCAGGACAATAGGACTTACCCACAGGTGGCCAGAAACCGGGTTTTTTACGAAAATCCTTCGCTGTAGCCTAGAGATTAAATAAAAAACCCGGTTTCTTTGTCGGGAGTGCGTCGCTAAACCTGCCCCATTAATTAAAAATATCCCATGTCTGAAGCCATGAAAATTAAGCAACAATATATTTTAATTGCCGCATCAGTTCTCGGCATTCTAATACCAGCCTCATATATTTTGTACTTGATATCGCAAGCAGGAGACTTGTCTAATTTTGATTATTGGTGGATGACCTGGAATTTTTATTCAGTAGACGGTTTCTCTACAAATCCTTTTAATTGGATATTTCGGGCGAACGAGCATTTTGTCTTGATTCCGGCAATTATTTATGGCTTGAATATAGCTATCACTCAAGGTTCAAATATTGGTTTATGTTTAGTGGCCTGGTTCTTGGCTTGGATTCAGTGCCACATATTAATTGCTCTGCTGCCGTTAAAATTGAGGCGTTTTCCCCTGCAATTTATCTCGCTACTGCTTTGTATTTCTATTTTCAATTTTACTCCGGCGGCGGCTCACAATTGGATGCGGGGATTCAGCGGCGTTCACTGGATAATTGCTAATTTATTTGTGATTTGTTCGATATTTTGTTTGCAATCCTATGTGACGCTTTTGTTAGATAAGAGGGAGGCACAGCCTCTGGATATTCATTACCAAGCCGATCCCATTGGTGACAACTTAACGTCAAACCGACCGTCTCTCTTGTTTGTATCGAAGTCTAGATCCCCCCTAACCCCCCTTAATAAGGGGGGGACAAGAAATCTTCTCAAAGTCCCCCTTATTAAGGGGGATTTAGGGGGATCTAGACTCGACGACAAGCGATATTTATTAGGGGTTTCAGTCCTAAGTTGTCACCAATGGTTAGAGCCTGGGAACGAGGAATATAAGCAGAATGGTTGGGTAATTGGCAGCATTGTTTTTGGCGTTTTAGGGTGTATTAGTTACAGCACTCCTTTAGCTTTGTGGCCGATATTGTGTGCTGTTGCTGTTGTGCTGCGGTTTCCTCGGCGAATAACTTATTTGTATTTCATTGCTTCGATTGCAGTGATTGGCATTTATTTTTTAACTTATAAAACTCCATCCCATCACCCTTCTTTAACTAAAATTAACCCGCTGAAAACTCTCGAATATATTCCCACTTATCTCGGCGGAATATTTAGCGAAAATATTATTATTGCTTCAATTATTGGTATAATTGGTTTGATTGCAATGACGGGTTTTGTGGGTTATTGGCTATTTGTAAAAAAGGTCGCTAGACCGGATTGGCTGCCTTGGCTATCAATCCAACTTTACACGCTGCAAACGGCGTTAATGGCCGCGGTTAGTCGATCGGGATTTGGTGTCGAACAGGCCACCGCTTCCCGCTACGCCACACTCCCAGCTTTGTTTTGGATGAGCACAATTGTGCTGACAGTATTGTGGGTGCGCGAGTTGCAGCCAACACCAAGAATTCAAGGGCGTTGGCTGACACCGCTGTTTGCAGTCGCGACAGTTGCGATTATTTTAATGTACGGGGTGGGAGGCGAAACTGCAATGGCGATCGCCCGCAGAGCAACCTATCAACCGTTAGTAGCATTATCACTGCAATTAGGCATCACCGACGTAACCCTAATTAAAGACCGCGTAGGCAACAAACCCGCCGCTTTTGTCGGGTTAATCGACGCCTTAAAAACTAACAACTTAGTGCCATTTAACCGAGACATCAAAAAACACAATTTCTGTGCAGCATTAGACACACAAATAGACCCAAATTTACTGTCAGCGCCCAAAGACGGAGTACCCGGATATTTTGATACAGCCACCAAACTTGCACCAACAGCAGCCAGAGTAATTGGCTGGGTAGGAGACTCCGAAAACAATGTAAAATGTATTGCCATTCTCAACCAAGAAAATGTCGTTCGAGGTTTCGCCATGTCAGGATTTCCCCGCCCCGATTTAGTTGAATTATTTGGCGCTTCCTACGAATTCGCAGCTTGGAGAGGATACATTCAAACATCACCAACAGATAAATTATTGACAGCCTATGCCTCCTTTAAAAACCGCAAAGGTTGGGTAGCCTTACGAAACTCCCAAGTTATCAATAAAAACTAAAAAACCTCTCTTTCTCCTCCTCTGCGCCCTCTGCGCCCTCTGCGGTTAATAAAAAAATCTCATTGACCAATACTCCGGACAGTTTTTGAGACCGAGGCCCAAACCCTCATTCTACCGTTAGCATTTGACCTCACTGAGAAGGCTGAAACCCGCATTCTGCCGTTAGTGATTGAAAACTGTCCGGACTATTGATTGACAACACAAATGAAATAGAATAGCCCTATGCCAAAACATCTCAGCTTCGTAATCCCAGTTCACAACGAAGAAGCCACCATAAAATTACTGTTTGAAAAAATCCAAATCGTCATGTTCCAAACAGAAATTGACAATTACGAAGTCATTTTCATAGATGACGGTAGCCGCGATTATTCCTGGCAAGAAATCACAGATTTAGCCAGCCAACATCCCAAACTCATTAAAGCGATTAAAATGCGCCGCAACTTTGGCAAATCCGCCGCACTTTCAGCAGGATTTCGCAATGCAGCAGGGATAATTATTTTTACTCTCGATGCTGACCTTCAGGATGACCCCGCTGAAATACCCAAATTCTTACATCATTTAGAATCTGGATTTGATCTAGTTTCCGGTTGGCGAAAACAGCGGAACGACCCGCTTTCTAAAACTTTACCTTCCAAGCTGTTTAATGCCGTTGCGTGTTTGCTGACAGGGGTGCAAATGCACGACATGAATTGCGGTTTTAAAGCTTATCGCAGGGAAGTTTTGCAGTCGATTAAATTGTACGGGGAATTGCACCGCTACATTCCAGCTTTAGCAAACAATTTAGGGTTTAAAATTGGCGAAGTAGTTGTCGAACATCATCCGCGAAAGCACGGAAAATCGAATTACGGCTGGGAACGTTATGCGCGGGGATTTATTGATTTGTTGACGGTGTTAGCCACGACGCAGTATTTGCACAAACCGGGTCATTTGTTTGGGGGTTTGGGGTTGTGTTTTGGCTTTGTGGGAACTGTTTCGCTGAGTTATTTGATAGTTATTTGGTTTCTGAATTTGGCGGGGATGAATTTTGGGCCGATCGGGAATCGACCTTTGTTATTTTTTGGGATTTTGTGTACAATTCTGTCGGTGCAGTTGATTTCTTTGGGGATTTTAGCTGAGTTGATGGCGCGGAATGTGGATGCTGATTATGTGGATAAGCAAATTAGCGAAATTATTGATGATTCTGGTTTTGATATTTAACCGCAGATTAAGGCAGATAAACACAGATAAACGCAGATAATTTTAAGATTGGAGAGTGAATGCCGTGCCGCTTGCAATTCAAGTCTAATAAATATCATATCGCCGGGAAATTTTGTTAAAAGCGCGTTTGAGATTACCTAATCTTAAATAGTATCCATTTGCCTTCTTTATCTACTATTTCTCCGTCAATATTTGGATGCCAATCGCTGCGAGTCAGGATATAATCTGCCTGATATTTTCTGGCTACTTTGACTAAATCCCCACTGCTGCGGCGGATGAAAAAGTCATTTCCTCCCCAAATCATTTGCGGGTTTAAGGGAACCCCTAAAACAGCTTCCATGCGAGTTTGCCATTCTTTGATGCCTTTTTCGGTAAAGGGAAAGTTCTTGAAGTTGACGACAATCGCTCTTTCGGAGAAAAACTGGAAGCTGGTAACTGAGGGGGGAATTAATACGAGTGAATCGCGGCTGCTACTTTGCGAAAATCGCACAGCTAATTTGCTTAAGTCGTCTCTGGGAACGGCATTGATATTAACTCTGGTTTGAAATACATTTAATATAGGTTTGGGGAGAATGCCTACAATTCCAAAAACTAAGGTGGCGGTAGTTATTAAGGCTAATGTGTGAGTTAGAGTCTGTTTTATAGATGTAGCTAGGGATGTTTTTTCTAAAATAAATGGGAAGGCGAGGATTGAGAAAAGCACTGGGATGCTAATTATTCGATCGCCAATTATTTCCCACGAGTCAGTCACCGGATATATCAAGCTAAAAATTACCGTTCCTGCTGCTAAAATCCACAACAATATATTATATCGTTTGGGCCATACATAATTTTTTGTTTGCCAAATTGATAATCCTAAGAAAATGATGCCCCTAAAAGGCAAAGTTAGTACAGCTAACAGCAACAAGCTAACAGCTATTTGTTTTTCTCTGTAAAGTCTATCTACCGTCAAAGCAACAGCAATAAATATAATTAATTGAGCAAAAGGTACGGTTCTAGCTAACTGTAGTTTGGCGATCAAAGCCAAAGGGTAAACTTCGACAAATACGTAATTTAGAAATAATGCAACAATTGATGTGCCAACAATTACATAAAAATTAACTTTGTCTTCTTTTGGCAATAAATCGGAGTTTTTGATGCACAGCAAGCCACCAATTATGAAACATATAAAGTTGAACCAATTCCCGACATCCCAATTTGAGGGGAGGATGTGGTGGGGGTTGCGGACTTTCGCGTGAATGTAGACAAAATCGGCGTTGTCGATAGTATGAGTGCTGGTAGTACCTGTTAATAACATCGGTACGTAAACGATACTTGCCATTCCTGCTAAAAGTGCGATCGCCAAAATCAATATTTTAAACTTCCGCTGTTTTACAGATTCAATAAATAAAACGGGCACCATCATCAATCCCGGCAACAAACCAACTAAAAATTGCAGCAAACAGCCCAGTCCAAAAAAGAAATATCCTGTCAGCCATTTCTGGCGCAAACTAAAGTAAATTCCCCAGATTGCGAAACCCATTGCGAAGGTACTGGGTACTGATTTGGTGGAAAATATCAGGGTGTTACCAACATCTGTAAATGAAGCGGCTATACATAAAAAAGCCATCGCTGCGGCAGGCAGTTTTGAATTAGTATAAATATTGATAATTGCGTAGCAAGCGAGGATAAATGAACCAAAGGCTAGGAATTGATAAATAAAGTGCGCTAGGGGAATGCTGGTTCCTAAGTTGGCGAGCAAATAAATGATATAATAATAGTAGTACCTGGGATTAAATTTCACCATTTCCTGAACGTAATAATCATTTTTATACAGTTCAGGATTTAGCATAAATTGAATTGGCGGCACTTCGGGAAAATTACCTCCAATTGGGAAAATATAGCCAGTTGCCATCAGGGAGGCGATGATGACAAAAGTATATAGAGATAAATTAAAATACTTGTGGGATTTTTGATATTTCTGCATTATACCTCTTGCAATCATTCCCAAATCATCTTCAAATACATCTGCGTCTATCTGTGTTTATCTGCTTTACATCTGCGGTTTCTGTATCTATTAATGATTTAGGCAATCTTGTCTTATTTACGGTTCAATTTACCTACTGACAGCTAAATTGTTAATCTCCAGTTGGCATTGGTTTGTTAAATCCTGTTTGCTGCTACTCAATACCTCAAGCAGCAGATACATGGGATTTTTGCCCTCAACTAATAGATTTAAGCCGATCGCACTTTTTTGACTGTAAGCCATCTCTGCTGAGTCTACTAATTTACCTTGCTTGTCCCACAAAGTCAAGCGCAGGGAAATTCCCGGACATTGTTGGTTGGGTAAATTGAGTTTGCCGGTAACTTGCGCCCTGTCTGAAATAGCACCTAAATACAGAAAAGATGTATCGAGTTTCGTGCTATTTTTAATGGGATGAGTTACAATTTTATATAGGTTATCCGATTCTCGATTGACTGAATAATTGGCGCTTGTGTAGACTGACTGCTGCAAACTAATCCAATCTAACTGCGTGCCCGGTCGATCGACTATTTGCCGCTGCATCGCATCCAGAGTCCTAACTGCCGTTGCTGTATCAGTCGGCCGCACCCTCCGGTAAACGCTGACAGTCACGCCGTTTTCTAGCTTAAACTGTTCCGGTAGCAATTGGAAATCGCGGGCAATTTCCCAGTTTTCAGTAAAGGCATCGTACACCACTTTAACCACATCTTGTTCGTGCGATCGCAAAACTTGTTCGTCAGTCGGTAACACCTGCTGAAAAGGTACAGCAACCACCGCATATTGTGACTGCAACAACTCCGGTAGCGGGTAAGTATCGCGCGAGTCAATTTGCGGCCTCCCGATTGTATTTAATTTCCACCAGCCCTCCGGCGGATTTAATTTGCGGTTGGCTTGTCGGAGTATGTTAGCATTAAAACTGTTAGAAGCACCGGCAATGTAAATCGGTTCTTCGTTGGGTGCTAATTTTCGCAGAAACTCTACTAATTTTACAACTTCGCCGTAGTCCGATCGCACTAACGGCGGAAAATTACCCACAAACAGTCTTGACAAATTAACTTTGAGAGGAATTAACCCGACTGCGGCATTCAAAACCAGGTACAAACCCGCCGCGCCCAGCATAAAATACCGGACTTTTCCCTTGAGTGTCAGCCAAGTTGTCCAGAAAAATGTTGACAATCCCAAAAGTGCGATCGGTGTAAGATGAATTGTATAGTGCAAGTAGCCGTAACGCAACACTAACAGCCATTCAACCAGCGACAAAACCCCAAACAACGAAACAAAAATAGCCGCCGACGGAACCAGGATTCGGGTGAGAATTCCCGCAGAAAAACCAATCACTACCAGCAGCCAAGTTCCCAAACCGTAAAAATCCGCATAACGAGTTAAAATATCATTTACAGGCAAACTCCAAGCGACATACAAATTGCGGTAGTCAACCGTCAGAGCACTGCGAGTAAAATCTCCCGCTACCAACATTAAAATAGTCAAGCTAGTTGCAGCTATCAAACCCAATTTGATGCCGGATTCAAACAAATTTTTCCAAGCTTTGTTTTGAATAGTTTTATATAGCAATCCTAAATGAATTGTGGGATGGGCTTCTAGCCCGTCCCGATCGGAATCCGTTTTATTTTGAATACATCGATCGGGGAATCCTAAATGAATTGTGGGATGGGCTTCTAGCCCGTCCCTATCGGAATCCAGAACCATGTTGATAACTGACTTGGGATTGCTATACTGTACAATAAACTCGATAAAAGCCTGTAAAGTCGCTGCACCAAAAAATGCGATCGCACTATAAGCAAAATGGCGCCGCAACAGAATAGCCGCCGCCAGCAAAAACCCAATCCACGGGATTTTCCACCAAGATTTCAGCTTAACATCCTGCAAATAAACCAAAATTGCCAAGGCTACAAACACACAGCCTCCAGTATCCAGATATCCCCGCAGAGTCGGTATCCAACTCATCGGAATTAATAAACTCAGCAGCACCGTTGACCAAAACACCCAGCGGGGATAAACTGGAATTAGCTTTGCAGAAATTGCCCCCAGCAACAGGCGAAACGGCAGCACATAAATCAGGGATACGCTGAGAATGTAACTCAGCCGAGACTCGCCAAATAAGAGAATAAACGGCACTAACGGCAAAGAAATTAACAGGTTTTTTTCCTTAGATAGCGATTCTATAACTCCGCGCCATGCTTGGGTTGGCGAGTCTCTAAATAAATTTGCCGTGTTGACTGTAGCGGTATTGTATCCCGCGTAATCCCACCAATAGAAAGTATGTTCGCTAGATACATAAATTGATGTTACTGCAACTGTTATAAAAACAAGTATAAACAGGAAAAAACCATCAATTATAAATTTTCTAGGCCATTTTAAAAAAACAAAATTGAATAATTCCATCACTCTCGCAGCCCTAAATAACTTCTAAACTTCCTCTTTCTCTCTTGCTTCGCGCCCTTTGCGCCTTCGCGGTTCGTTAACTTACTTTAAAACAGTACCTTGCAAAAAACCCTCCAACTTTTCTGCATATTGCCGATTGGCGATCGCACTTGGATGAAGGTCATGAGGTAAATTATTATTGGCAGGTATTTTCAAATCAACCGAAATATCGGCCGTAGCAATTCCCTCCTCACTTAACTCCTCCAACATCTTAGCAGAACCCGCATTAATTCCCGCCACAACTAACTTAACATTATTAGCCTCAGCCACACGGTTAAATTCTTCAATAATTGCCTTAGAAACCTCGTGACTTTTGTACAATCCCTCTTCAAATTGATTGTAATTAACCTCCAAAAAATGGCTTAATGCAGAAACCCGCATCAGCGGGAACTCGCGATATTCAAGTTTTGCCATTTTGTAGGTAAAATTATTTTCTCCATTCAGCCTAGCATCGGGCTGGAATAAAATACCCAGTTTATTCCAAGCAGCCATTTGCTTTCTTCTCGCCCTTAACAAAGTATTGCGGCGGTCGTGAAATCCCGCATAAGCAATCACCGCAATTTTTGGTTTATTTCCTTGTTTGAGTGCTTCTTTGAATTGAATCAACGAGTGCAGCGTGCCGTAGCCGTTAACCCCGAAATTCACTATTTCATATTTGGGTAATTTCTCTTGCAGCAACCAAGCATAAGTTTCGCTGTCATTCAATGACCAACCGTAGGTAAAAGAACAGCCAAATATCCAAATCTCAGGTTTTTTTGAAGATTGATTGTAAGTATTGAGTGGATGTGTTATTCTGAGACTATTATTGAGATGAGTTGCATTAAATGAGTAATTGCCGTTAAGCGTTACCTTGAACTTTCCCGGCAAATGTTTGTAGCCGAGTTCGGAGTCTTTGGTGAAAAAGTTACCTTTCGGTTCGACGGCAACATCAACATTTTCTATTTGCCAGGGTTTGTATCCCGCAACTCGCAAGACAATTTCAGCGGTGGTAGCAGATAGAAATATTGGAAAAATTAGATAAGTTATTAATCTGAAAGTAAAATTCTTAGCTATACCTTTTTTCATCAAAAAGATGGGTAGAAACCCCGTCCTTCTAGGACGGCTTTATATTGTCTTTTTTTTTGATTACTACCGCCTTGGAATTGGTTGAGTCGGTGTACTTTTGTGTTGCACTTTCAACGGGACAGTTACCGTTTCAAATCTTCCAATCCTGTACGCATAGTATTTGCTCACTCAGAGCCTCCCTTGCGGGGTAATGTTAGCTTGTCGGTCAATGTTTTTTAAGCTTTTTAGGCTAGCAGCACTGTTTCAGTGACCTTAGAACTGTTTAACCACTAGCGACAGAGCAGGGGACTAGCTTCGCATCCCAGGGTGTCGTGACTCAAAAAACGTAGTCCGCAAAGGACTTAGGCTGGTCAGGATGGCTTTCTAGATTTCTCTTTCAAGCCTCGTGCCTTCAGGCCGAGGTTCCTGACATTTTAGATGGCGGTGAAAGCAATCGACCGTTTTGGCGATCGCCCAAAACAGCAAACAATCGCAAATCAAATCACCGCACATGATATCACGGACTGGGCGATCGATATTTCTGGTTGTGCTACAAAGGCAGGTACTGAACGCAGTTAACTAAATCTTCAGGTTCGTTAACCTTAGCAATGATTTCCAAGTCACGAATGCAATCGCCAACAGTTACACTTTGTTGGTGAGCGTAGATGACGCCAGCAAAATTTACTGCTTCTTGCTGGCGGCGGTTTGCGATGGCTAAAAAATCCTCATCTTGGGTAAAAACAACGCGCTGAAGCTCGGCTGCGCGATCGAGTATAATAGGGTCGGGCATACCTGTTCTACCGTCGTCTTGAACTCTCAGAACATCTACATCCCGTCGCCGCAATCCCTCTGTAACAGGTAGAGGTACATTCTCATCCATGTACAGATTTATACTCATTTAATTAGTCCCTGGGCTCGGAGTTTTTTAGCCAAAGCAGATTCGCCAGCTTCTAGGCGCAACTTTTCGGCATACTCGAACCTGCGCTGCATATCTGCATCCAGCTCTTGTTTGTGATCCCAGTAGTAGGATAACGCAGAGTAAATTTTGCTCAAAGTCAGGTGAGGATAGGATTGGAATAATTCTTCAGGAGTCCAGCCGTAAGCTTTTACCGAAGTTATTAATTCAACGACTTTCATTGTGGTTCCGGCGATGAGAGGAACATTCTTCTCATCTAATTCCACATATTTGTATTCGGTTGCAGTTAGAGTCACGGTTTTTACCTTGTCGATCGCACTTCTATTATATCGATTAGATCGATCGCCCCAATCAAAACAAAACCCGCAAAAGCGGGTTTTCCAACAGTATCTTACAGAGGGACTTCCTCTGTGCAGCCACCGGCTTCAACCAGTGGATTAAATTCTAATAACCAGGCTCCTCCTCGTACTCAGGAGTCTTAGTCTTCTCAGGGATATTTACCCGAGGAGCCTGGTAAGGCTTCGGCGCCTCATCGTCAGCCCAAGCATCCGCCTCCACATCATCCTCGTACTCGTACTGCACGATCGGCTCCTTCGGGCGAGAAATCTCAGAGCGAGTGTACTGCGGCTTCTCCTCGTACTCCTCCTCATAATCGTCCTCCTCGCCGCCCCAATTATCCTCTTCGTAATCCTCGTAATCGTCGATCGGCTCAGGCTGCACCGCGCGCATCTGCTGCGGCTGCCGCACCGGAGGCCGGTTCCACTGCGAATCCTCATCCCAAGCTTCCTCAACCGCAGGCGCTGCTACCTTGCTACGCATTTCCGGTGCAGGTATCCGCACGCCCGGGCCCAATTGATTTCCCGTAGCCACGGGTTTCGGATAATAACCTTGCTCGTCCTCTTCCCGTTCCCAAGGTGCTTGGCCCAAACCGACGCGCTCCAGCAAACCCACACTAAGCTGTCTGAGCCTTTCCTCGGAACCTTCAAACACAATCAAACGATTTGGGCCGCTGCTGACAATTTCCTCAATCCCCAACTCGTAAGTGCTGAGAACTTGGTCGGGGATTTGGGGGATTCCCAGGGAAGCGATAATTATAGAAACTAACTTACCGTCTTCGGGGTCGAACCTAAAGCCCCGCACCCTACCTAAAAGTTCGCCGGTTTCGGTAATAACTTCGCTGTTAATCAAAATGCTGTAGACTTCAACATCAACATCATCTTCGATCGCGCTTTCATCTTCCACCAACAGCACGTCGCCGATTTCGCTGACATTGTTGAGGAACATAAACCTCGGCATTCCAGCGACCGCGAATATATTATCACGCAGACCGATCGCCACAACTTCCCGCCGATCGATGTCCACCCACAATTGACTAACCACCCCCAAGCGTTTACCTCTGTCGCGGGTGATGACCTGAGTGCCTAGAATGTCGGAGCGTTGGCAAATTTGTTCGGATGTCATTCTAACTTTAATCCTGATTTATTAAGTACATATATCACTCAACACGAGCGTTGACATAAACTCCGGGACTACAACTTCAGTCAGTCGATTTTAGATTTTAGATTTTAGATTTTAGATTTACTCCACAGATGAATGTGGGAGCTTGAACTAGGGTCTAAAATTTTCATCTATCCACGACTGTTGTCGGCGGCTTGTATCCGTTTTTGGGTAGGGTCATCAACAGACACTCAGGGACTATAGCTTCAGTCCGATGACTTGAGTATAAGCTCCCCGCGCTTGAGTAACGCCAATTGTACGCTCAGCCGATTGAATCATAGGTCGCCGCAAACTCACAACAATAAACTGGGCTTGTTCAGACTGTCGTTTTATCATTCTAGCTAATCGCTCCACATTTGCCCCATCCAGAAACATATCCACTTCATCAAAAGCGTAGAACGTAGACGGGCGGTAGCGTTGCAGCGCAAAAATAAAACTCAGCGCCGTCAAGGACTTTTCGCCTCCCGACATAGAAGCCAGCCGCTGTACGGGTTTGCCCTTCGGGTGAGCGACCAAATTCAAGCCGCTGCTGAAGGGGTCTTCCTGGTCATCTAGCTGGAGATAGCCATCGCCTTCGGAAAGTTCCGCAAAGATAGTCTGGAAGTTCTCGTTAACCGCGTCGAAAGCTTCCTTAAAAGCGCGCCGCCTGAGTGTGGTAAAGTTTTCGATTCTCAACAGCAGTTCAGTGCGTTCTCCTTCCAATGTCGTCAATTTTTGACTCAATTCTTGAAGGCGTTCTTGAGTGCGGTTGTACTCTGACAAGGCTAGCATATTGACCGGTTCTAAAGCTTGAATTCGTTTGGCGATCGCCTTTACTTCCTGCTGCAATTCCGTCAAATTGGCTTTCTCGACATTTTCAGGAATCGACGGCACGGGGTCGGGCATTTCCGCCCGCTGCGCTTCCAATAGAGTGCGGATGGCGGCTAATTGTTCCCGGCGTTCTTGCTGGGTTTCGTGGAGTTTTTGCAACTGCCACTGTAACTGCTGTTTGGCTAAATGCTGTTCTCGCAGTTGAGATTCCGCCCGATCGCGATCGCCCTTCTGCACGCCCAATTTTTCCTCAATTTGGGCCAAAGCCGCCTTAGCTTCGGCAATTTGTCCGTCGAGTTCTAACTGCTGCGAAACAATGCGATCGATCGCATCCGCCCCCGCATTTTGCTGCACTTGCCAATCCTGCAATTTCTCGCTGCCTTCCTTAATTTTGTCTTCCAAACGCCCGAATTGATTTTCCAAGTCTACAAGGCGCTGCTGGACGTTTCTCAGAGCCAATTCTCGCTCTTGCAGTTGCGCTTCCAGAGCGCGCAAACCCGATTGCATTTGCTGCCATTCGCTGTGACTGTTCGACTCTTCCAACTGCGCCAAAGTTTGCCGGTACTGCTGCAATTGACTTTCCTGTGCGGGCAATTCTCTCTCCAGCAACTGCAATCTCGATCGCGAATTAGTTAATTCCTGTGTATTTTTCGCAATTTGCGATCGCACTTGTTCCTGTTGCGCTTGCAAATTCTTAATTTCAGAATCCAACTGTTCCAAGCGCAACTGATTCTCGCGCAAATTTTGTTTTGCTTCCATCAATTCTTGGCTGCGAGTTTTGACAGCAACAGAAGCGCGATCGATCGCAATTTTGCACCGTTCCAAAATCCGCTCAATTTCCTCCAACCTTTCTTGCAGAGATGCGATCGTCCTCGCTTCAACAGCCTCGCCAGCATCAACCGTGCCAAAATGCAAAGTAGATCTGTTAGTAGAACTTCCCCCAGTCATCGCCCCGCTAGTTTCCAAAATTTCCCCGTCCAAAGTGACAATCCGGTACTGTCCCAAATAGCGGCGGGCATCACCGAGGTTGCTAAACACAACCGTACTGCCAAAAACGTAAGCAAAAATTTCCTGATACCGCGAATCGCAATCAATCAAATTAACAGCCGCATCCACAAATCCAGCCGCGCGCCGCAAATTTTCATTCACCGAATACCTGCCGCCCCTAATCTTATTCAAAGGCAAAAACGTCATCCTTCCCGCCCGTTTTTGTTTCAACAATTCGATCGCAGCAGCAGCCACGCTGTCATCTTCCACCACCATATTGCCCATGCGGCCGCCCGCCGCAATTTCCAGCGCCAACTGATAGCGCGGTTCTACCCTGCCCAGTTGAGCCACCAAGCCGCAAACTCCGCCAATTCCGCTTTGCGCGACAATTTTTGCAGTAAACGTTCCCGTCGCTTCTTGCAGTGCTTGAAACTGCACTTCTAGTTTGTCTAATTTGCGCTGTCTTTCCCGCTGTTCTTCCAACAAACGAGTTTGAGTTTCCTGTTGCAGTTGCAATTCTTGTTCGGCTTCGACTAAAATCTGATTCAGCGATTCTACTTGCAAAGATGCAACGCCTTTGGTTTCCACAAGGCGAGATTGCTGAGTTTTTTTCGCTGCAATTTCCTGTTCCAATACTTGCAGCGATTGGTTTTGTTCTTGAATTTGGCTTTGCAGGCGATCGGCTCTTTCGCCAATGGTAGCTTGTTCTGTACGCTGCGGTTCCAAAGTTTGCTGAACTGTTTCGATTTGGCGGTGCAGTTCCGTTTGCTGCTGTACCCAAACTTCGGCCGTCGAGGCGATCGCATTTGCAACTTCCCGATTTTCATCTAAACTTTGCTGGGCTGCGTCCCGCTGTTCCTGCAAACTTCCTATTTGAGACTTAACATAAGATATTTCAATCTCAATTTGCTCCAAACTTTGCTTAAATTGCCGAACTTCTGACTCGGTTTGTGCTATATTAGCAGCCATTTGGCCAGCAGTTATTTCTAAATCCTGTTTGCGGTTTTGCAGTTGCCGCCGTTCCGCTTCCTGAGTCGCAATTGTCGCTTGCAAAGCCAACAATTCCGACTCTCCCAAAGCTTTAACGCGGGCATTCAGCGCGTCAAGTTCGGCGGTTGCTGCTTGAATTTGGGTGCTAATTGTTTGCACTTGTTCCGTGAGAGATGCAGAAGTGCGATCGCCCGTTTCGATTTGTTCGCGCAGTTTCCATTCTTGTTGCTGCAATTGCCGGAATTTCAGCACAATTTCCCACTGCGACTTTTCTTGAAATTCCGCCCGCAATTTTTGATATTTTTCCGCTTTTGTGCGATCGTTCGCGAGTCTATCGCGCTGAGAAATCAGCTCTTTTTCCACAATGCGGCTGCGTTCTTCCACATCCTTAACTTCATCCAACTTCTGCCTTGCTAAGGAGATTTTGCGATCGAACTGAGCCACCCCAGCTAATTCGTCAATGATTTCTCTGCGTTCCTTAGAATTCATCGAAATAATACTCGTAACGTCTCCTTGCAGCACGACGTTATAGCCTTCGGGATAAATTCGCAAGCGGTTGAGTTGTTCGTGAAGTTGAGTCAGCGTGCAAGGTTGGCCGTTAATATAATAAGTTGAAGTGTAAGTACCTTGGCGAGTAACTCGAAGTTTGCGCGTCACACTCCACTCATCCGATTTTAGATTTTGGATTTTGGATTTTTTATTAGTAGCGGCGAGTAGTTGTCCGTTGTTGTCTTGAGTTGCTGCGATTTCAATGTCTTCTACGTCTTCAACAGATAACTCATCCGATTTTAGATTTTGGATTTTAGATTTTAGATTGGATGATTGTCCGTTGTTGTCTTCAGTTTCTGTAATTTCGATTGCTTCTATATCTTCTGCTTCCACAGATAACTCAGCCGATTGTGGATTAGCAGCAGATAGTTGTTCGTTACTCTCTTGAGTTTCTGAGATTTCATCCTCATCTTCATCCTGGGCGAACCATTCCTCCCCCACATCTTCCAGCGCAAAAGTCGCAGTAACGCTAGCTTCGATCGTACCGCGTTTGTTTTGGGCGCTGTTCACCAAATCCGGCAAACGTTCGGCCCGCATTCCCTTGGAACTCGAAAGTCCGAGACAAAACAGCAAAGCGTCGAGGATGTTGGACTTTCCAGAACCGTTGGGCCCGGAAACCACAGTAAAACCGGGCAGCACGGGAATGGACGTTGTGCCGCCAAAAGATTTAAAGTTAGTCAGTTCGATCCGTTTAATGTGAACCATGTGCTAGGAGTAGCTTTGGCTCTAGGTTGTTGTCACAGGGTAGCACAGGCAATGGGGCGATCGACAATGTGTTAACTTTCTGGCATTGTCGATCGAACCGATATCTTACACCTTTGTCAACAACCGAGTCGGCTTTTACTTAGGAATGAGAATTAAATAACTTAGGAATGAGAATTAAATAACTTGTATTTTTTGTAGGAAGTTATTTAATCCACGATCCTTACAATGCGTGATGGTTCTTGTGGGATGGGCGTCCCGCCCGTCCAGAAAGGGCGGGCGGGACACCCCACTTTCAAGAGTGTAAATTATTTAATTCGCGCTCCTTAAAAAGTTCGTTGAAAAACGTACAACATCTGCATTCCGAGCGAGCGCTACAAATTAACGTAAATTTTGATACAGATAACTCGCTGAAACTCGATCGGCAATATTTGCGCGATTAAACCTGAAAGCCTTGCCCAGAGAAAGTTCCAGTAAATACAATGCCTAAAATCCCTAATGTTACCCCTAGACATATAAAAACTTTCCGGTAAAATCGAACCAAAATTAATAATGTATAAAGTAACGAAGCGCATTATGGAGGGCAAACCCATTACACCAGCTCAGAACTCATCTAACCTGCCAGCTTCACCTGAAAGCGACGAACAACAAGTATTGCAAATTTGGGGTCGCGAACCCCTTAAAGGACACGTCAAAATCAGCGGTGCCAAAAACTCGGCTTTAGTCGTCATGGCAGGAGCCCTGCTATGCCCAGAGGATTGCCGTCTCCGCAACGTTCCCGGTCTAGTCGATGTCGCCCGCATGGGGCAAATTCTCTCGGCTGTAGGAGTCAACTTACAGCAGAACGGGGACGTTTTAGACATCAACGCCAGCAACCTGATAGACGCTCAAGCCCCCTACGAATTAGTCAGCCAACTGCGGGCGAGCTTCTTCATCATCGGCCCGCTGCTAGCGCGTTTGGGATTTGCCAAAGTCCCCTTACCCGGTGGGTGCGCCATCGGCGCGCGACCCGTTGAACTCCACGTTCGCGGTCTCCAAGCCCTCGGTGCCGAAGTCCACATCGACCACGGCACCGTTCACGCTTACGTCAAAGGGCCGAACCGCCGCCTGAAAGGAGCCAAAATTTATTTGGACTACCCCAGCGTCGGCGCAACTGAAACTTTGATGATGGCGGCGACTCTGGCGGAAGGAGAAACCGTGATTGAAAATGCGGCTCAAGAGCCGGAAGTCGCAGATTTGGCGAATTTCTGCTGCGCTATGGGAGCAAAAATTCAAGGCGCCGGCACGAATACGATCGTCATTTCGGGAGTTCCCAAGCTGCACGCGGTAGACTATTCAATTATTCCCGATCGCATTGAAGCCGGAACATTTTTAGTAGCAGGAGCCATCACTCACTCCGAAATCAGTTTGTCGCCGGTAATTCCCGACCACCTCACCGCAGTCATTGCCAAACTAAAGACAATTGGGGCGAAAATTATTGCAGAATCCCCCGACATTTTGCGGATAGTTCCGGGCAAAACTCACTCGGCCACAGACATCGAAACTCTGCCTTATCCCGGTTTCCCCACAGATATGCAAGCTCAGTTTATGGCTTTGCTGACGCTGAGCGAAGGCGACAGCTTGATCAAAGAAACCGTGTTTGAGAATCGCTTGCGCCACGTAGCAGAGCTCAACCGCATGGGCGCCGACATTCGCCTCAAAGGCAATGTAGCGATTGTGCGGGGAGTGTCGCGGCTGTCGGGTGCGCCTGTCGTGGCAACAGATTTGCGGGCTTCGGCGGCGTTAGTGTTAGCGGGACTGGCAGCCGATGGTGTCACAACCATCAGCAGCTTGCAGCACTTAGACCGCGGCTACGAGCAGTTAGAGGTGAAACTGCAAAAATTGGGAGCTAAGTTGCGGCGCGTCAAAGAGGGTACAGACCCGGCGACTGCTGAGGCTCCTGTCAATCCCGTGCGATCGGGTTTAAACTGTTAATTAGTCATTAGTCAGCAGTCATTAGTCATTAGGAAGAAGGAAGAAGGAAGAAGGAAGAAGGAAGAAGGAAGAAGAAAGAAAAATAATTCAACCTTTTTCAATTGCCAATTCATAATTCCCATTTCCCAATGACCAATGACTAACGACCAGTGACTATTGACTAATGACTCAGGATTAAAATGTCGAACATACCGCTCATCGGTTTAAAAGCAGACCAGTTTCGCCACCCGCTAGACTTGGAAGCCACCAGCACTCTCAAACAACTGCCGGGCCTGGATTTGATCGTGCGACAGTTGCTGGGACAACTGGGCGAACAGTTTTTCATGCTGGAAAATCTGGCTTCCAGCGTCCAAGTCGGCGAAAATCAACTGCCGCATCTGCATCAATTGCTGTTGGATGCCTGCAAAACTCTTGATTTGGAACCGCCGCAGCTTTATGTCCGCCAGCATCCGATGCCAAATGCTTACACCTTTGCGATGCGGGGAAGACAGCCTTTTGTGGTGATGCACACTTCTCTAATTGATTTGCTCACAGACGAGGAAGTTAAGGCAGTAATCGCTCACGAGTTGGGGCATTTGAAGTGCGAGCACGGAGTTTACCTGACTCTGGCTAATTTAATTGTGTTGGCCGCGGGTCAATTTTCGCCTGTAGGAACCGTGCTGGCGCAGGGTTTGCAGGCGCAAATGTTGGAATGGTTGCGGTGTGCCGAATTTACGTGCGATCGCGCCGCCTTGCTCGCCACTCAAGACCCAAGAGTGGTAGCATCTTTGTTGATGAAACTGGCCGGAGGTTCGCCGACTTTAGCTCCGAAACTGAATGTAGATGCGTTTTTGGCGCAGGCGCGGGCCTACGACGACCTCAGCAGCACTCAACTCGGAGAAATGCTCAAACAAGCTCAGACGGCTCAGTTGTCCCATCCTGTACCAGTATTGCGCGCCAGAGAGATCGATCGCTGGGCAAGTTCAAAAGATTATGAATCTTTGCTTGCAGGAAATCGAGCGGTGTGTTATGATGGTGAAACGAAAAAGGGCGGGTGGCGAAATTGGTAGACGCATCAGACTCAAAATCTGACACCGAAAGGTATGAGAGTTCGATTCTCTCCCCGCCCACTGCTAGAAAAGCTTAATAAATTTAGGGTTCCAGATGATAAGTCTGGAACCCTAATTTATATTGGGCATGGGGCATGGGGCATCGGGCATCGGGAATTGGGGATCGGGAATTGGGGATCGGGAATTGGGCATCGGGCTTGCAGTCAACAGTCAACAGTCAACAAATTTTATGGGTGAAATAGCGGCTTTAGGCGCTGCATTTGTCTGGACTCTATCTTCCACAATCTGGCAGCGAGTGGGACAGCAAATTCCAGCAGTGGTGCTAAACTTACTCAAAGGTGCGATCGCCCTTTTCATGCTCCTTGCCACTATACTAATTTTAGGCAAATCTTTACCAGCAGTCAACCCCAATATTTTAGCAATGCTGCTCATCAGCGGCGCCCTAGGAATTGGCATCGGAGACACCGCTTTCTTTATCGTATTAAAATATTTAGGCGCGAGGCGAGCGCTGCTTTTAGAAACCCTATCTCCCCCTTTAACAGCTTTATTTGGCTTAATATTTTTGCAAGAAAAGTTATCGCCCATTGCTTGTACTGGCATTTTTTTAACAATCTGCGGCGTAGCTTGGGTAATTGCAGAACGAACAGCCGAAACCACCTTACCATCAAAACATCTTTGGCAAGGATTAGCCATTAGTTTATTAGGACAAACATCCCACGCCGCTGGGGCAGTTTTATCCCGCGCCACCTTCACTCAAATAGATATCGATCCCCTGTGGACAGCAGCCTTGCGTTTGAGCGGCGGCTTAGCAGTCATGCTGTGCTTTTTGAACCCAACAAACCTTGACACTTTTAAGCAATTAAAAGCGCCAAAAATATTAGGTGCAATAATTCTAGCCGCTTTTTTAGGAACCTATCTCGGGATTTTCCTGCAACAGACTTCGCTGAAATATGCACCCGCAGGAATCGCTCAAGCACTTAGTTCTACCAGTCCCCTATTTATCCTGCCCTTAGCCGTGCTGGCGGGCGAAAAAGTGAGCCTTCGGGCTGTTTTGGGGGTAGTTTGTGCGATCGGCGGAATTGCCCTATTATTGGGATCGAACTAATTAGATGTAAGACTTGAGATTTAAGCTTTTAGATTTGATACTTCCAAAAAGAATGAAACTGTAGGTTTGCTCCCAACCATGATAGTCATCAGTGATTCCCCAATCTAAAATCTAAAATCTAAAATCTAAAATCTAAAATGGTATGACTGATTATAAAGGCGTTCGACAAACTAGCAATTTAGCACTTATTCACCAACAAATCAATTGGCTTCACCAACAGCCTGATGGCATCATATTTCAACAAAATTCCGGTGACAATTGCATCGCCGTCAAAAAAATGCAATCATTCTTACTACTGCTTTTAGCAGACAGAGAAACCTTAAGCACAAATGTAGCTCAATCAATCCTAGACCTCAACAATCCACTAAATTTAATATTTCCATATGCCAGAGCAATGCTGCTAGCATTAGTCTGGAAACATCAACCCAAAAATATCTATATCATCGGCTTTGGCGGCGGCAGCATCCCCAGATTTTTTCACCACTATTTCGCTGACGCGATGGTCGAATGTACAGATATTGACCCCACAGTAGTCGAAGTTGCTCGCAAATTTTTTGGCATTCAATTTGACGACAGACTAAAAGTCGCGATTCAAGACGGGCGCGAATATCTTGACCAACAAAATCCAACAGTAAAAAAAGATATAATTATTGTGGATGCTGGTTTTGGCAGCGGCTATATGCCCTATAGATTGGTGACACAAGAATTTTACCAACTGTGCAAAACTCATTTGTCAATGGCAGGTGCTTTAGTTGTCAACCTGTTCCACAAACAAGAGTTTAACGCAGCGGCGGTGAAAACCATTCAAACTGTGTTCGCACAAATTTATATATGCAATTTAGAAACCAGCAACTGCATTGTGATTGCGACTAATACTCCCTATTTAGCTAAAAATGAAATATTTTTGAAAGCCGAACTTATTCAAGATTTCCACAATTTAGGATTTTCCTTAATAGAAATGTCGCTTCAGTTCAAAAAATTAGCTGAATTGCCGGAATGGGTAAAAAATTGGGAAACGCTGCCAATTTTTACAGATGCTGAAATACCCGCAGGATATTTGGACTGATAAATATATGACTTACGCACTCGCCCACGAAGACACCGGGTTTTTTAACTCTTATTGAGGGTTTTAAGCCAATACGCTTGGGTTAAGGAAAATTGTAGCGAAAATGTTGGGCGGAGTGAAACGGAGGGTTCGTTCACTCGTGCCCAACCTACACACGATCAGTTTTGTTAGCACTAACTGAACTTTATTGGGTTTTAATACCAATTCTCGCCTCGTCTTGCAACAATCATGAGTGTTAGGTTTGTTTACGCTCACGCTTCAGGTAAGGTGCGTCGCTTTGAGATTGTCGCTCTTTTTTAGGATTTAAGGGTGGCGACGCACCCTACAGTTAACTGGTCGAAAAGTAGCTAATGGATTTAAAGAAACAATGAAAATTATTTTTGATGAATATCTACCAAAATGGAATTATCGTGCAGTGCCGACTATTTAACCAACGCTAAAGTTATTAAATTTTCATTCCTAAGACCAAATCTAAATCAGTCAAGAGTTGATACTAGGAAACATCTGTCTAAAAAATACTTGACAGTGAACTTCGGGCGGGGTAATATAGAAGTAGTGCAAAAAATAAAAAATATGAGACTAAAAAGTTGGGAGTCTCCCCGCAGCGAGGGCAGAAACTCCAAAGGCAAAGGCGGCTCAGCCAGAGCTCGACAGCTCAAAAAGCAACAGCAAACTCTGCGAAAACAGTTAAAAGCTCAACACGATCGACCAAACCACCAACAAAACCATCAAGGGAAGGAAACCGATAATTCCTTCCCTTATTTTTTATCTTTCTGCTGTGGCTCAATCCCGCTGAATGTTCGGACAAATCGTGCGAGTAATGCTCGCCTGCGAGGGTTGCTCTTGCCAGCGGTTGAGAATGGATTGCAACTCCCCCTTCAAAGTTTCTAACGCTGCAATTTGCTCGGAAATTTCCTCTACCTTCGCCGTTAGATGCTGCTTCGCTTCAGAGCAGGGCAACTCTCCCCGATCGCGAACTTGTAAAATCTCCTTAATCTCCTGAAGGCTCAAACCCAGAGTCTGAGATCGTTTAATAAACGCTAACCTGTTGAATACCGTTTCGCCAAACAAGCGATAACCAGCGGGCGATCGCTCCACCGCAGGAGACAGCAAGCCCATCTCCTCATAGTAGCGAACAGTTTTCACCGACAAACCGCTACAGGCAGCTACGGAGCCAATTTTGTAAAGTTTCTCGGCAACAGAAATATTCATAAACCAAGCATCAAAGATCTAGGATTGAAAGACTTTTCTTGCCATATCTTTTACTTTCTCAGATGCAGGGAGTCGATCGCAAACCAAGCCCAGTCGCCATTGCCCGTTAATCTTAATAAGGAGGATTTTTTTTAGACACGTTGTTAAGCACGGGCAACTGGGGTCGAGAAGACTGAGGAGGAAGATAGTATTCGGCAGCCGGTGCGGGTTTTTCGGCTCCAGAGCGGTAAATTTGCCACCAGCGGAGAGCCATCGCCACCCCAGCAGTACCCAGCCCAAAAGCCAATAAAGAGCCGCTCGCACCGATGCTGCCGATCGCTGCATCGACAACGCCCACTGTCACAACAAAGCTGGTAATTGGCTCTCTACGGTAAGCTGACCTCAAAAGTCGCGTCCACGAAGCATTCATTAGGTTTTACTCTGTTCTATATTTACTTACAAGCTCTAAAACTTAGAGTTGGCGGAACGATCGGGATTTCTAGCAAGGGAGACTAGCTTCACCTAAATTTATATTCTCGCCTGTGGGGAATTGTACGAGAGCGAGGCCAAATTGCCAAGCTTGTCAAATCAAAATTTCACCGAAAAACGAGCGAGAAGCCCCTGACTTTAGGCATGGGGAGGACAGCGGCAGCGACTTTAGTCGCTAAAATCCCCTTTCGGGGTTGGAGAGGTATGGTTGCCTCTCCAGTGAGGTATGGTTGCCTCAATTTCCCTTTCGGGTAATGTTCGCTTGTCGGTCAATGTTTTAAGAGCTTGTTAAGCTAGTCGCACGTCCTTAACCCTTGTACAGATGTTTAACGACTAGCGATAGAGCGAGGAACTAGCGTCGCATTCCCCGGTATCGTGACTCAAAAAACGTAGTCAGTAAAGACTTAGGCTGGTAAGGTAAGCTCAGGATTCAATCCCGCTCAAAGAGCCGGACAGTCTTAAAAGCCTCCGCCTTTAGGCGTGGGGTTCCTTACCCGAGATACATCCAAAAGCCAGCTCTTGCATTCTGTGAACCGATCTCTCTCGACAGAGAAGTCGCTAGGCTTGTTTCTAATTAATATTCTAATCAATTCCCGAATTTGTCGCGGTCAGCAGAGGTGACACCCGCTGCGGGAAAAGTCAAGACAAAGTGTGAGGCTGACCGCGCCAAACAGCTAAAATTAGTTGAGACCTAACCAGGACAGCAACCCCTGCCCTGTGACATACTCGATAATTAAAGTTAGGGAAAAACCGATCATCGCGGCTCGACCGTTAAGGCGTTCCGCGTAGCTGTTGAAGCCAAACTTTGGCTGTTCCAGTTTGGGAGTGACGGTGGGTTGTAGTTGTGTCATTGCTTTGGGTACCTGGCGATCGACGCTATTCAAATGTGAAATCGAATGTTAGTTACAATTCTTAAACATTGCTGCTTCTATTATAAAGAGGGTTAACCGCCGTCAACCGTCCCCGAAGAGAAAAAACTGCTGCCCGCTAAAGCCACTTAATTATATCCGCTCAAAATATGACTAATCAGTTAGATAACGATAAGCTTCCTGTCGCCGCACAGCGAGTTGCCTTTGCCCTTCGTACAGCAGGCTGGGTTTGCTTCTGGGTGCAGTTAGTGCTAGCGGTGGTGGCGGCGATCATTTTGCTCTTTGCCATCCCCTTCGCTATCCCCAGCGCTACCGCCCCTGCGGGATCGACCAGTGCCGGCACCGGCGGCGGCGTATTTTTTGCCATTTGCGGGCTAGCAGTGCTCAGTTACAGCGTATATCGCGCTTTCGGCTTCACCCGCTTGTCGAGAAAACTGCGATCGCCCGCCAACGCTGTGCGCCCCAAAAAAGCAGACACTATTAAAGACGTGCAGTTGACACTTTGGAGCAACTTATCGGGAATGGTGCTGACGCTGATCGGCGCAGAAGCTATCAGCGGCACTCTGTTAGCCAAATCTCTAGCTCAGCCGCAAGCTTTGTTCGGTGCCGCAGTCGATTTGGGTCGATTTATTCAGCCGCTAGACATATTTGTGGTACTCGCCAATACTCACGCCACTGTTGCCCACTTTGTCGGGATTATGGGGGCTCTTTGGTTGCTCGATCGCATCCACAAACAATAAAAAATCGGTAAAAAGGTAATTGGGAATTGGGAATCGGTAATCGGGAATTTCTACTCTCCCCTCTCCCCCTCTCCCACTCTCCCACTCCCCCCCTCTCCCCCTCTCCCACTCTCCCACTCTCCCACTCCCCCCCTCTCCCACTCTCCCCCTCTCCCCCTCTCCCCCTCCCCCACTCTCCCCCTCTCCCCCTCTCCCCCTCTCCCCCTCCCTTACTCCCCCAACCGACATCCGGAATCACTGCCAACCTGTCGAAGAACCTACTCAGATACCTTCTAGCAAGACAACATAAATATCATGGCACTGAAACCCGAGGCTTATTTTGGGGTGACAGATCACGCAACTATTGAAATTTCACAAGAAAGTTTTCGTTCTGTCCTCGGTCAAATAGAATCTGAACTCCTCTGTAGCGACACCTACAGCCACGCTCTAGCTAGCCTGCAAACAATGTTGGGCGAAGCCGCCTCCGCTGCCGAAATTTTAATTAGAGCAGTTAGCAGAGAAGCCGTCAAGCTCGCATTCGATCGATTGGGCAAACAAAACAAAATTGAAGCGCAAGTAGCCGAAGAGAGTTTGGCTACTGTAAGTCCCGCCATTGGGACGGTGACAGAATTTAGAGAATTAGAGCCGCCAGTACCTGCTCCTGTTTTCTATTGGCGCAGCGCTTCTTTGGCAGATCCCCCCAAAACCGAGTCCGACACTGAAAATGTCGATCGAGACACTTACATTTCAGAAGAAAACAAACAAGCGCCAAAAGACGAAATTCAAGTCGAGTCGGCTGCACCTGCAACTGTCATCGTCCCCAGAAAATCCTTCCCAGGATTCGGTTTTCTCCAGAATCATAAAAAACTCACCAAGGAAGAAACAGCAGCTTTAGCCGTTCAACAGCGGAAAGAGTGCCTGTGCGAGTTGGGTAGAGAATTGCGCAAGGGACGGCAAATTCGCGGACTATCCCTCCAGCAACTCCACAGTCAAACTCTCGTGCCGCTGCACCACATCGAAGCGATCGAAAATGGGGAAATCGAGAAATTGCCGCAAGATATTTACGTTAGAGGTTTTATTCGCCGGATCGGCGATGCTGTGGGACTCAACGGCAATGCTATGGCGGATGCTTTGCCCAAGCCAGATCCCAGCCAAACTCTGAATTCGTATTTATCTGTTCCCGACTCCGATTCTGCCGAAGGCTTTCAAATGAGTACGGTGCATTTGTACCTCGGCTACACCGCTGTGATGGCTGGGGCTGTAGGGGGTTTGGGTTGGCTGTCCCAGCAACCCGTGGTGCCTGGGGCAAAAGCAGTACCTCCAATGCAGGTGACACCGCCAGCCTCAGTTGCACCGGCTCAGAAGACCCCACAAAAAGCACCTCAACCGGGTTTGAAGAAGTCTAACACTCATGGGGGAATGATTGTGGGGGCTGACATGGCGCCGCCGGAGGTGATTTTTGGTTAGTCTTTTTTGACAACCTAAAAAAAACAGAACACCAGAGCCCCGACTTCTTTAAGAAGTCGGGGCTCTAACGCGCGAGATCGTTTTACGTTTAATATCGATCGTCCCACAGCATCAAAAGTGCATTTTCCAGTACATCAGGAAACCCGATATGTGCGCTGACACTCCCCAGCTATCAAGGCGTGGGGATTCTTGGTTCGCCGATCCACCTTTAAATTACCTATCCTTTCGGCACTACTTAAACCAAAAACCCGTTCGATAGAACCAAGTTCCGAGCCTAACTCAGACAACTCCAGAGGGCCGATCTCCCCAAGCGTTAAAGAATTACTTCTCTTGTTCCCGTATGCCCTACGGTACAATGGATTGACAGGTTTTATTTTTCTGGTTTTGGGTTGCGTTAACTACCCTAGCTATGTTTAATGTGGTTTTCGCTACCCACATTAAACATCTAGCATAGTTTTTTAGTTGGTCTAAGCTGTTGTGCATTTAAATTGTATATTTCGAGTCCCGATCGAAAATCGTCAAATCCTCTCCCCCTCTCCCCTTCTCCCCCTCTCTAATACCATAGGCAATCTAGATGCAACACAGCTTAGTCTTTTCACTTCGCGTCACGTCGCGGTTTATTATACTAAATTTTAAAAATATTAAATATTTTTATCAATCCTGGGTACTACAATCTTGATGAATTAAAGCCGTCCTAAAAAGACGGGGTTTTAAACCCAAATTTTTGATAAACTATCTATTCGACCAGTCACTTCGAGGTTTCTGACAAGATGAGTTACCCTGCCACCGCTGCTCCCTTGGAGATCGATCCGCTATCTACTCAGCCGCAAACAGTCACGAGTTTGGCGGCACCAGACACTGCTTTGGTAACGGCTGCTCAACTGCCACAAAAATCTTGGACGATCGAAGATAGCGAGAAACTGTACCGCATTCAAGGTTGGGGCGAACCGTATTTTTCGATCAACGCCGCCGGTCACGTTACAGTGTCTCCCAAGGGCGATCGCGGCGGTTCCCTCGACTTGTGCGAACTGGTAGAATCCCTAAAACAGCGAAATTTGGGTTTGCCTCTGCTGATTCGATTTGCTGATATTTTGGAAGACCGGATCGATCGCTTAAATTCGTGTTTTGCCAGAGCGATCGCCCGCTACAATTACAAAAATGTCTATCGCGGTGTCTTTCCAGTCAAATGCAACCAGCACCGACAATTAATTCAAGATTTGGTGCGTTTCGGTCAACCCCATCACTTCGGACTCGAAGCCGGCTCGAAACCAGAATTAATGATAGCTTTGGCTACCTTAAAAACCCCGGGCGCTTTGTTAATTTGCAACGGTTACAAAGACCGGGAATACATAGAAACCGCAATTTTGGCGCAGCGGCTAGGGCAAACTTCCGTAATTGTGCTGGAGCAAATTGAGGAAGTAGAACTCGCCATCGCCGCAAGCAAAGCATTAGGAATTAAACCGATTTTGGGAGTGCGGGCAAAACTCACTACCAAAGGCGTTGGCCGCTGGGGAGGTTCCACGGGCGATCGGGCAAAATTTGGCTTGACAATTCCTGAAATTATCCGCGCCGTCGGCGAACTAGAAAAAGCTGGAATGCTCGATTGTTTGCAGTTACTGCACTTCCACATCGGCTCTCAAATTTCCTCAATTAGCGTCATCAAAGACGCCATCCGAGAAGCCAGCCACATTTATGTAGAATTAGCTAAATTGGGAGCTAATATGAACTACTTGGATGTAGGCGGCGGACTCGGCGTTGACTACGACGGGTCTAAAACAAACTTCCACGCTTCCAAAAACTACAATATGCAAAACTACGCTAACGACGTAGTAGCGGGGGTGAAAGATGCTTGCGACGAGCGCAAAATCCCGGTTCCAATTATCATTAGCGAAAGCGGGCGGGCGATCGCATCTCACCAATCAGTGTTAGTTTTTGACGTACTCGGTACTAGCGATGTCCCCAGAGAAGTACCAGAACCAGTAGAAGAAAACGCGCACCAAATTCCGCGCAATCTTTACGAAATTTACCAATCGATCACTCCCGAAAATTACCAAGAAGTTTATCACGATGCCATCCAATTCAAGGAAGAAGCAGTCAGTTTATTTAACTTAGGCTATTTGGGAATTGCGGAACGGGCGAAAACCGAACAGTTGTACTGGGCTTGCTGCGATAAAATACAGGCGATCGCGCGGCAGAAAGAATACGTATCCGACGATTTGGAAGACTTAGAAAAGGTGATGGCATCCATTTATTACATCAACTTATCTGTTTTTCAGTCAGTACCCGACAGTTGGGCAATCAACCAATTGTTCCCAATTATGCCAATTAACCGACTAGACGAAGAACCGACTCAGCGCGGTATTTTAGCGGATCTAACCTGCGACAGCGACGGCAAAATCGACCAATTTATCGATTTGCGAGATGTCAAGTCTGTTTTGGAGCTGCATACTCTCAAACCTGGAGAACCCTACTATTTGGCGCTATTTTTGGGAGGTGCTTATCAAGAAATTATGGGCAACCTTCACAACTTATTCGGCGATGCAAATGCAGTTCACATCCAGCTAACGCCTTCTGGCTATCATATCGAACACGTTGTGAAAGGGGACACTATGAAAGAAGTTCTCAGCTACGTACAGTACGATGCAGAAAGTTTGGTTGAAAGCATCCGCCGTCAGACAGAAGCAGCTTTGCAGCAAAATAAAATTTCTCTTTCCGAAGCCCAACTTTTGCTGCAAAATTACGAGCGGAGTCTGGGCCAATATACTTATCTTCAGTCGTGAAATGTAGGGTGCAACCTAAGCACGTTGCCAGAATTGAAAGCTGAGATAATAACCGTAAAAGTAGGGTGCGCAGCGCGCACCTTACCTTGAGCAATTACCAATTATTCAGGATGACTACCGAGAATTTCTGCGATCGCCCGCCGCTCTTCTCCGTGTTGAGTCGGTAAAACTTGGCGAGCGTCAGTAATCAGCCAATCGAGAGCCGCCGCTTGCAAATCGATCGCAGCCCCGGTTTTATCAACGCAGTAGCGCCCGAACACCAGTTTGTCAACCAACCGCACCTCCGGGCCCAAACGGGAATACTCAAAAATCACGCTGTTTTCCACAGTCGCCCCGCTGCAAAGCCAACAATTCGGGCCGATCATTGTCGGGCCGATAATTTTTGCTCCATCCTCAATGATCGTCATCCCGCCAATGTAAACAGGCCCAGTAATATCAACTTTATCCCAGTTCACAGCTACATTCAAACCAGCGTAAATGCCGGGGCGCACTTCAATTCCCGGAATCGAAACATTTTTAACTTGTCCGAGCAACACGCTCTGAATTGCTCGCCAATAGTCAGGAACTTTGCCGATATCCACCCACTCAAAGTCCATGCTAATCCCGTAAAAAGGCGCGCCTGCTGCTACTAGCGCGGGGAATAACTGCGAACCGATATCGTATTCCTTGCCCGAAGGGATGTAATTGAATATTTCCGGTTCAAAAATATAAATACCAGTGTTAATGTCGGTACTCAGAGCTTCCTCTACAGAAGGTTTTTCTTGGAAAGCTTTTATTTTGCCAGAATCGTCTGTTACCACCACTCCGTAACTGGGAACCTCCTCGCGGGAAACTGATTTCATTACAATAGTAGCGATCGCCCCTTTTTCCCGGTGCCACTTCACAGCAGCAGTCAAGTCCAAGTCAATCAAAGCGTCGCCGCACAGCACCACAAACGTATCGTCAAAAAACGGAGAAAAGTCCTGAATTCGTTTCATGCCACCAGCCGAACCAAGAGCCTCTCCAATCAGTTCTCCCTCCTTAATTCGCCCTTCAAAAGAATAGGCAATTTGTACCCCAAACTTTTGACCGTCGCGGAAGTAGTTTTCAATCACGTCTGCCAAATGGGAAACATTGACCATAATCTGGTCGAATCCGTGCTGGCGGAGTAATTCAACCAAAAACTCCATCACTGGCTTTTGCAGGATGGGAATCATCGGTTTGGGTATTGTCTGAGTAATGGGACGGACGCGAGTGCCTTTACCTGCCGCCAGAATCATCGCTTTCATTCTTAACTTCCTCAACCCTCTGTTAATTGATATCAACTCAACAATTAGATGCTAGCGGTTGCGATCGATCGGTTCGATCGCGGCAAAATCCTGACCTTTTTACAGGCGATATCGTACCAGGCTATCAATCATTTATCCCCAATTTACCTGCATTTAAGAAACCAGGAATCTCGAATCAGCAATAACTTCGCACTCCCGCTCTCCACATTCGAGACTCAGCAGCAGAATGCTGGCGAGCTTAAGTTCTGCCTGGAATCTTAACCGACGCAGCGGCACAGTTATTAGTTTCGCCCGAGAACCTAATACCCTGCAAGCTCAAAGCGCCCGGATTTTGAGGTCTTGATAAAACTCCTCTTGAAGCAACTCTACTTTAGACTGAGCCGACAGCAGCAACAGCGCCCAAAAAATACCCACACGGTCATGATTTGGCAAGGGAATTTCCCCAGTCGATAGCGGGAGTTCTGGGTCAACAGAGGAGTGCAAATCGTTATGATGCCAGAGTTCTAGCAATTTGTCCAAGTCCAGCCAACCCTCGTCAATTTCCTGGCCCCGCTGAGCCAGAAACCGTTCGAGTTCGCTAGCAGTTTCCACGAGATTTTCTTGGTGAGCTAGCTCAAAGATAGCCTGAGCCGCTTGCGATCGCATTTTTGAGGTAGGGCGGCGCCGGGGGGTAACAGTCTGCTCCATTGCTGCTTTCATTAGCTGCAACTGCTCGATCAGTTCTGGGAGAGTCACCGGGCGTTTTTGCGGTAGTTGAGCTACACCGCGACGGCGCAATTGCCGCTCTAAATGCTGCGGCAAGTGTCGCCCGCCTGAGTGCTCTGCGTCTTCGACTGTCGCCTCGTCCGACTCGGGATTCGCGGGGGGTTCGCAGAGGACGATACTTTCTGCTTTGAGCAAAACCAGCATGGAAGCGTACAAAAACGCTTGGCCGGAGTGGGACAAATCAGAGAAATCCTTACTCGCATCGCCATCGCAGGCGTTTGTAAGCTTGCTCAAACATCGATCGAACACTTCAATTACCTTAACGTCCCAAGGATCGATTTCTCCCCGTTCTGCTAAGTCTATTAAAATTGCGATCCCCTCAGAAATCGTTTCTAAACCATCTTGGTCTCTGGAAACGGCCATTCGATTTTAGATTTTAGATTTTAGATTTTAGATTTTAGATTTTAGATTTTAGATTGGTGTTCTCCGAAAACGAGAGATCCTATCAATTTAATTGGCCGTCATTTCAGCAGTTTTGACCTCGGCCGCTGCTGTGTCTAAACTTGTGGTTTCTGCACTTTCTAACAAAGGTTGTTTGGCTTCTACTTCTGCTTTATAGCGTTCGATATCTTGTTCTAATTCCTGAATCCGCTGCTGTTTTTCGCGAACTTGGCGGATTTCTTGGCGGGACGCGAGCGTTCGCTGCATTCTCGACCACAAGCTGAACAGCCACGCTAAAACGGCTCCCAATCCGGTCGCCATAATTAGTTCTACGCACAGCGGAGCTTTAACTTGGACGCCTTGGATAACTTGAATCGCGGTCGGCTGTGTATTTTCGATGCTGAAAAATACTAGAGCCAAGCAAATCAGAAAGATGAAGAAGAAATTTAGCGCTCGCATTTTCTCTGTTCCTAATTATCAATTCAAATTAAGCAAACTATTAGCCATTTGTCAACTTTTTTTAGCATATCCTCCCAGTTTTTTTGATAACATCAAATCTGGTCAATCAACCATAATATCCGGGAGAGGGGCGAGTTTATTGGGGTTCATAGTATTTATTGAATATATGAGTAAACCCGCCCCGAAGCGAACATATCCTGTTTAGGTTTGGCCGATGTTTTGCGGTTTATTGCCGATTCCGAGTGCTGGCAATATTTGATATTTCAAAGCAATGCCCGCAGCCACAAATAAGGCAATAATCAGCGCCCCAATTCCTACGGGACTCGGAATCCAGAATATTGCCTCCAAATAGTTAACTTCCCCGGGTTTGAGCTTCCAAACTAACTGTTTTCCCTGCTGATAGCTTTCGGGAACCAGCGCACCGGCGACAGTTTCAATACTTTCGGCACCCCAAGGCGTGTTCAAGCTAAAGTCTAGCTCCAAAAGTCCCCCCGGACTCAGCAGGAGACTGCCGTTAGAGGAAAGCAGAGAAAGAGAGCGCAAATCCAATTCCAAACTCAACTGATTTCGCAGCACCAATAACAAATTATTCTGCTTGACATTCAGGTGAGATTCAAACTTCGGCAAATCGGTTTCTAGGGGACTTGCAACCCGAGATTTTGCGGTTTGTGCGATCGGATTGTAAAATTGGTTGAACTTGTCTTGCAACTCGGCTCCATTATTGAAAGGAATCGTCACTAGAACTTCTGTATCGGAAAGCCGTTTAGTTTTTCCGTCCAGCAACCTCACCCGGCGTTCTACGCTTTTCAACCATTCTGCAACTGTTTCGCTGCTGAAGCTCGTCAACCTTTCCCCCAGCTTAATGTGCTGCACGATTTCGCCGCGAGTTTGACTCTCAAAGTTAACCCCGACATCGTACTGAACGCATCCAGTCACTAGAGTTAAAAGGCAAAAAACCAAAGGTAAAAGAAAGAAAAAATGTTTTTTCTTGTTCCCAATTCTATCCTTGACAATTTGGTGCTTCATTTTACCTTTATTGTATTTTTTAACTGTTAATTGGTTTCCAGGCAGAACCCATTGGTGACAACTTAAGCCTGAAACCTTTGTATCTCTGGTTCACAGCCGAGTCTAGATCCCCCTAAATCGCCCTTAATAAGGGGAGTAGGGGTTGACTTCGATCCATTTCCGGTTCCCCCCTTCTTAAGGGGGGTCAGGGGGGATCTGAGCCTAATCATCAAACAGCAGACCGGTATTACGTTTAATGTTAAGTTGTTACCAATAGGCAGAGCCTGGTAACGAGTAAAACCGCACTGAACTTATTGCCTCGAAGCTACACCCAAGTGTTGAAACAGGATACTCGGCAAATAGGCTGCACCGCCTACCCATTCGGCTTCGCTGCTCAAATCTGCCAAATTTTTAAACGCTTCAAAAATGCTGCCTGCCACCATTGTATTCTTGACGCGGCCGACAATTTTGCCTTTTTCTACTTTATAGCCTAAGTCCAAATTGACAGAAAATTCTCCAGCTAACTGATTGGACTGACCGGCACCTAAAACCTGCTCTACCATGAGCCCTTCGTCCATGCTAGCAATCAAGTCTTGAGTGGCGGTATTTCCTGGGGAAATGCAAAAGTTAGTCAAATCAGGGCCTGGGCGAGACAATCCGCCGCGAAAACCGTTGCCGGTCGATCGTACACCTGCGCGGGCGGCCCACCTGCGATCCCAATAAAATCCGGTGACAGTACCTTTGTCTATCAAGACTTTGCGGGTGGTGGGCGTACCTTCGTCGTCAAAGGGACAAGTAGAAGGGCCTAAAGTGGGGTCTTCAAAAAAGGTAAAGCGTTCGTCAAATAAGGTTTCGCCGATTTTGTCGGCTAGGGGAGAGGCTTTTTGAACTACTGCTTGACCTGAAAGGATGGTATCAAACAGGCTGCCGAGGGTGCTAGCGGCGGCTCTGGGGGTAAATAATACTGGGTAGGAACCGCTGGTGATGGTGGCTGAATGTTCGGCGAGGCGGTATTTTTCAAGGAGTGATTCGAGGATGCTGTTGGTATCGAGGGGCCGATCGCGCGCGACATCGTAACTGTATGCTTGCATAAAGTCTTCTCCTTTGACCAAATTGCCTGCGATCGAGCCGCTGACTATTTGGCTGCTTCTTTCGGCATATACGTCTTGCGTCGTGGCAATTTTCACGCGGCCGCTGCGGACGTGAAAGCCTACATCTACCATAATATCGGGATTGTAGACGTGAACTTGCTCGATGAGGTTTTTGCCGTTTTCGACTAATTCTTGAGTTGTGGGCGGAGTGTAGGTGGTTTCCGGGCCTTTTAGGTGGAAGTTGGAGGCGAGTTCAAATTCTGCGGGGTCGCCGATTTCGGCTGTTTGAATCGCTGCATCTACTAAATCGTCTATCCGCGTTAAATCAGTGGAACTGGCAAAACCGATTTTGCCTTTGTAAATCAGCCGGAGTGCTACGCCTTGCAGTGCTTTTGTTTGGAGAGATTTGAGGCGATTGTTTTCAAATTCGATCGGCGTGTCTTGGCTCGACAGGTAGTATACTTCAGCGGCATCCGCGCGTTGAGATGCCAATTTCAAAATCTGCTCTATGGTAGAATCGCTCACAATAATAATAGCCTTTGAGGTTGGTCTTTTTTTTATTTTAGCTTTGTTAGCTGGCAGGCTGACGATTTTAAATTTTATAATGACTGATTCTGTAGACTTATTGCATAAATTTTAGATTAAATATATCAACCGCAGATGTCAGGCAGATTAACGCAGATTAACGCAGATAATTTCAAGATAATTTGTGAATAAATGCAATCTTGTCTCTTCTTGCTTCTATCCAATTTCACCATCCGTTAAATCCGTTAAATCCCGTACATTGCTCGTTGCCTAACTTCCTTCTCTGGCGATGATAAATACAAAAATATTTCACCCATCGGTTACATTCGTGGAGCGAATCCGTTGCCGAAGTTCCTTCTACTTAACTCAACCAAGCTAAGCCGGCTAAGGTAAAAAATATCGCCATTAATGAAACCCAGATAAATTGATTATCTTTGGTATTAACCTGACTCAAATCTACAGGCTCTGGTACGGCTGGCTTGGGTGTAGCGTACTTGATATCAGCGTTCGGATTGGCTTGAAAACTGATTGATTGATTTTCATCTAAAGCTGCCAAATCGGGAATTTTTACTGTCCATTCGTCAGGGATGCTGAGCTTGGGCGCTTCAAGAATGAACAGCAAGCGCTTTGCTTGTTGGCGGGTTTCTTGGCGGGGATGGCGGGTGAGTTTGCGGCAAAGCTCGATCGCCCTTTCTGTATTGCCAGAGGCTTCGTAGGCTGTCACTAGCCACATCTGCACCTCGCCGCCCAACCGGGAATTTCGATCGACTAAACCGCTGGCTGTTTCTAAACTCTGGACGGCTTGAGCGTACCGGCCGCTCTCAAAAGCTACTTGCCCAGCTTGGTACTCAGTTTGAACAATTTCTAACTTTTCTGAAGTCACCAGCGCCCACCAAATTCACAAATATTAGTTCCCAAATTCCCCCAACGCTAGAACTCGCTGTTGTTTTGCGACATACCCGACTCGTTGTCGCGTTTGGAACCCAGCAAGTCTAACTGGTCTACTCTAATTACTGGCATTGAGCGATTAGCTCCTGTACTGCGGTCTTGCCAGCGATCGAACTTCAAAGAGCCTGTCACCCCAATTTGAGCGCCTTTGCGAACGTAATCAGCAGCGATTTGCGCTGTTTTGCCCCAGATTTCTAGAGTAAACCAGTCTGGTTCGTCGGTCTTGGTCGATCGTCTTCTCACTGCCAGCGTCAACTTGCACTTAACTGTACCCGACTCAAAATACTTCACGTCCGGGTCGCCGCCGACGCGGCCTACTAAAGTCACAACATTAAGACTCATAAACTTTTTCGGGAATGTGGTCGATCGGTGGTGTAGTTAACCTCTTAGATCCGCGCCATTGCATCCAAACTGAACTTGCAACGACACCGATCGGGGCTTCATCCTGATTTTACACCCACTTACCAGAACATATTGATCGTGGATGATTGGCGAGTTTCCGCTCAACCTGTGCTCGACAATGTACATTTCTGACTAGACTCAGGATGAAAAACGTAATAGAATCCACCTCGGTTACACTTTTGTAACAACATTATTGCACACAATAGTATTTTAGTTTTGGGGGGGGGTACAAATCAGTGGGTCTTCTCAATCGATTTTCTAGAGATATGGGTATCGACCTCGGTACTGCTAACACGCTCGTTTATGTATCTGGCAAAGGTATTGTTCTGCAAGAACCTTCTGTAGTGGCGATCGACCAAGACTTAAAAATACCGCTGGCTGTTGGAGAAGAAGCCAAAAAAATGCTCGGGCGCACGCCTGGGAACGTCATAGCACTGCGCCCGCTTCGCGACGGGGTAATCGCCGACTTCGATACGGCCGAACTGATGCTAAAGACTTTTATCCGCAGAGTTCACGAAGGCCGAACCTTAGTTTCGCCGCGGATCATTATTGGCATCCCCAGCGGTGTCACCGGAGTGGAGAGGCGTGCTGTCATTGAGGCGGCTACTCAGGCCGGTGCTAGAGAAGTGCGGTTAATTGATGAACCCATCGCTGCGGCGATCGGAGCTGGACTGCCTGTTGCTGAGGCGACGGGCAATATGATTATAGATATCGGCGGGGGCACGACCGAAGTTGCGGTTTTGAGTTTGCAAGGTACGGTGATCAGCGAATCTGTGCGGGTAGCCGGCGACGAACTCAACGAGGCGATCGTCCAATACATGAAAAAAGTTCACAATTTGGTAATCGGCGAACGCACTGCTGAAGAAATTAAGATTCAGGTGGGTTCTGCATATCCAACGACCGAGGATGACGACGTGATGATGGAAGTGCGGGGCTTGCACTTGCTCTCCGGTCTGCCGCGAACTGTTACGATCAAAGGCCCAGAAATTCGCGAAAGTATGTCGGAACCGCTTTCAGTAATTGTGGAAGCTGTCAAGCGTACTTTGGAACGCACCCCCCCGGAATTAGCAGCAGATATTATTGACAGGGGAATTATGCTGGCCGGCGGCGGGGCGCTGATGAAAGGTTTAGATACTCTGATCAGTCACGAAACAGGAATTGTCACTCACGTGGCAGCCGATCCGCTTTGCTGCGTGGTTTTGGGAACTGGTAGAGTATTGGAAAACAAACAGTTGGAACGGGTTTTCAGCGGGCAGTCGTCGCGCAATATGTAGTTAACAAATTTGGGATTTTGGATTTAGAAATAGGGCTGCCATCTAAAATCTAAAATCCTGACATAACAATTTTAGATTACTGAAACTATGCTAAAAAACACACTCCGCAGGTGGTGGGATCTGCGACTGCAAATTGCCCTTTTAGGTTTAGCTGTAACTGCCGCTTGGGGAGTTCGACAAACACAAGGTGCTGCACTGTTTGAAGTTTACAATTTTGTGACTCGTCCGTTTCAAGCCAACGGCTCGGGGCAAGAGCAGCTCATCTCGGCGCGCACTCAAGAATTGCAAGCGCAGCTATTAGAATTAGAAACTCAAAATCTGAAGCTAAAAGAGCTTTTAGGTTACGTTTCGGCTCAGAAACCTAAAGGGATTGTAGCTCCTGTTGTTGGTCGCAGCGCCGACCACTGGTGGCAGCAAGTAACTTTGGGGCGCGGCAGTAACGATGGCATCAAAACAGATTTTACTGTGATGGGCCCCGGCGGTTTGGTAGGTCGGGTTGTCAGCGTTACTCCTAATACTAGCTTGGTGCTGTTAGTCAGCGACCCTACGAGTCAATTGGGTGTGGGAATTACCCGCACTCGCCACATGGGTTTTATGCGCGGGAAAGCCAAAAATCAGGCTGTGATGGAGTTTTTTGATAATGTTCCCAATGTAAAGCCTGGGGATGTGGTTTCAACTTCTTCTTTCAGTCAGTTGTTCCCTCCTGGTTTGCCGGTGGGAAAAGTGGTTTCGGTGGATCTGAATAAAACTCCGGCTCCAGAAGCTGTTGTTGAGTTTTCTGCACCGATGAATTCTCTGGAGTGGGCGGTGGTTTACCCTCACTCTAAGCAAGCCGAACAAAAGGCTTCGCAGGATCGATCTTCTGCACCATCTGGGGGAGCAAAGCAGCAATGAAGGCTTTATCTCGGATGTCTTCGCGATCGCGCCCATTTCTCAATTTCGCAGTTACATTTGTTTCTGTGATGCTGTGCATACTGATATTGCCCACTCGGATGCCGGGAACGGAATTGCTGGGAATTAGCCCGAACTGGCTGTTAATTTGGTTGGTAGCTTGGAGTATTAAGCGGAAACGTACAGTTTGGGGAGCTGCTAGCATGGGCCTGGTTTTGGGGTTTCTTCAAGATGCGATGACGGCTCCTCATCCCACCCACGCTGTGAGTCTAGTTATTGTCGGAGTCTTAACTGTTCTGTTGCTGAAAACCTGGTCGATTCCGGTAGATATTGTTGAGAGAGATCCGATTCCGATCGCGTTAATTGTGTTTGGGATGGCGGTGGTAGCGGAAACGGTGATGGGGATTCAATTTTTGGCTGTGGGCGATCGGGCTTTACTGGAAATTTGGAGCGATCACCAGCGAGTGGCTTTGTGTTCTGCTATTCTCAGCAGTCTTTGGGCTCCGGTGATTTATTTTCCCCTGAATCGCTTGTGGGAAATGACGAGGAATTTAGAAAAATCTTAGTAAGTCATTAGTCAGCAGTCATTAGTCAACTGTTAACAGTCATTGGTCAACTGTTAACAGTCACAAGTAATAGTTAACAGTTGTCAGTCCACTATTACTTGTGACGCCGAACCTAATAAGTGATGAACGGCAATAATCAAGTCGCTGAGAATGAAATTAGGCTGGTGCTTTTGCAGTTGAGAGCGGCTGCGAATGCCACAGGTAACGGCTATTGTGGGTATTCCCAATGCTTGTCCTGCGAGGATATCTGCTTCGGTATCTCCGATCATCCAAGCCGAACCTAGGGATGACTCAAATTCTTCTGCAACTTCAGCCAATAATTCGGTTTTTAAGGCTGTATAGTTGTGATAAGCCGCATCCGGCATCTGAGTTCCGCGAATGCAGGTAAACAGTCTGGCTAAACCGTAATTTTGCAACAGTTGAACGGCTTGATTTCTCGGCCGCAGGGTGACTAAAATCAGTCGGACGCCCCGAGAGTGCAGAAGTCCGATCGCCCATTGCACTCCCGGCTGGAGGCGATCTAAGTGCAACAAGTCTGGCTTATTGACAATCTGACTCACGCATCCGAGAAAAACGTGAATTTCTTCTCCCCACAAGCCGGAAATTTTAGCTATTTCAGCATCGGGCACTCGGTTTTGTTTCATTTGCCAAAACTGCTGTTTGCTGAGGATTTGGAGGTTGAGGTTGATTCCCCTAGCCAGATAAGCTGCTTGAGTGTCGGCCAATCCCTGTTGATAGGTGGCGTAGTAGCGATCGGACACATCGACGATCGGCCCGTCTAAATCGCAAAATACCGTCATCCGGGGGGACGAGTCAGCCTCTGATGCTAGCTTGTACTGAAGGTTTTCGGAGTCGGGGGCGACAACAGTTAACATAAAACGTTAAGTAAATCAAAGGAGCTATACATTTCTTGACTTTAGCAAAAAATGTATAAGTTATAATACATAATTTTTAATTATTTTATTAAAAAAACCTATGAAAATTTAGAGGATTGGGCTCAATAAGGGCGATCGAGCCTGCGCGTCGATAAAATTCAGGGAAAAAGTGATTTTTGTGGCTGTTAATATGTGCTTTAGCCATTAAAGTTTAGAATTAAGTTTTTAGTCGTTTGTAATTTACCCATGCTCAAACAAAGCGATTTTGTTAGGAATTCGGACACTAATCGAGTAGAAGTGCTGTCCGAAGCACTGCCTTACATTCAACACTTTACCGGTCGTACCATTGTGGTCAAATATGGCGGTGCGGCGATGAAAGATAGCACTCTCAAAGACAAGGTGGTTCGGGATATTGTGCTGCTAGCTTGCGTGGGTATGCGTCCGGTTGTGGTTCACGGCGGCGGCCCGGAAATTAATATTTGGCTGGAAAAATTGGGAATTGAGCCGCAATTCAAGGATGGTTTGAGAGTGACTGATGCGGCAACGATGGAAGTTGTAGAAATGGTTTTGGTGGGGAAAGTAAATAAGGAAATTGTTTCGTTAATCAACCAAGCTGGCGGCAAAGCAGTGGGATTGTGCGGCAAGGATGCCAATCTGATTCAAGCTCGTCCGGACGGCCGCGAGGGAATTGGGTTTGTTGGTGAAGTCAGCGGCGTGAAAATCCAGATTTTGGAGTCTTTGGTGAACAGCGGTTATATTCCGGTGGTGTCGAGCGTGGCGGCGGATGAACACGGTCAATCTTACAACATTAATGCTGACACGGTGGCTGGGGAAATTGCGGCTGGTTTGGGAGCGGAAAAGTTGATTTTGATGACTGATACTGCGGGAATTTTGGAGGATTATCACAAGCCAGAGAGTCTGATAGCTAAGTTAGATATTCAGGAAGCGAGACAGTTGGTTGAGTCGGGAGTTGTGTCTGGGGGAATGATTCCGAAGGTTAATTGTTGTGTGCGGAGTTTGGCTCAGGGTGTGAATGGTGCTCACATTATTGACGGTCGAATTCCTCATGCTTTGCTGCAAGAAATATTTACGGATGCGGGGATTGGGTCGATGATTGTTGCTTCTGAGTTTAGCAGCCCGAAGTTAAGGAATAAGTAAGGGGTAAATTGGAGCTTGGGGCGGGTAAGTCAAAGGGTAAATCCTTACTTTACCCGTCCATAGAATCGCTTTCTAGTTTGCCAGCAGGACTTGTGGAAACTATTGTTGAAGTGTATGATACGGGAAAGCAATGTCAGTATTTAATGGAGTTTGCTGATAGTCAAGGGATTGAATATGCTATGGCTATTTTGAAAGCAGATGAAATTTTACTTTTGCAATACGATCTCGCAGTTGCTTAGTAATGTGAGGAGAATAGAAGTTACATAAAGGCGAGATCACTTTTGGAAGAAAGGGAGCTCGTTCGCGTGAGATTTGGGATGGGAGATGGGCGATCGCACTTTTGGAATAAAAAGCCGATTCACGCTCGGGATATCCACCATTCACGCACTTTGTCAACCCTGTATCGATGATTTATTTGCTACACTTAAGAAATCATCCTAGTTTGTAAGCCTGATGAATACCATCACGATCGCCATTTCAGATGAGCGCCTGCTGAAATTACAACAACTCGCTGCACAGATGAATGTATCGATCGAAGAATTAGTCTTGATGAGCATTGAAAGCTCGATCGCACAACGAGAAGTTTCCTCCCCAAATACCGCTCAAGATATCCTCAAGGAAAATGCGGAAATCTCGACAGAGGTAGTTGACAAATTTTATGCTCTTGCTACGGAATGGCAGAGTGAAGTTGCGGGGATGTCTTCGACGGCTCAAATGTCTCTGCATCCTGCATATCAGGAAATTATTAGTATGGGCACTAAAATCGTGCCGCTGTTGCTATCGGAATTGAAAAAAAATCCCCTTTATTGGTTAGCAGCGTTGAGTGCAATTACGGGTGAAAATCCGGTTAAACCAGAACAAAAGGGAAGGGTAAAACAGATGGCATCAGCTTGGATTGAGTGGGGTAGAAATCAAGGCTACTCGATTGAAGAGAATGTATAGAAGACCTGAACTTGAAATTAAATGGCAAAATTTGTCTGGCACTGATTATCAAGTTACTAGCCGAAAGTCACAGGAATATAACTGCTTTGCGTGGGCTGCTGGAGAAGACGATCGCTGGTGGCAACCCATACCGGGAAAGCAATTTTATTGGCCCGAAGGCGTGCCGCAAGAGGAGACTTTAGAAGCCTATATTCAGGCTTATCAAACGCTGGGATATGAAATTTGTAATGACGATACATTAGAAGCTGGATATCAGAAAATAGCAATATATGTTGACTCTAGCGGTATCCCAACTCATGCAGCCCGACAATTACCTAATGGTAAGTGGACAAGTAAACTTGGCTGGTTAGAAGATATTGAACACGAACTGGATGGATTGACAGGCGACAGGTACGGAGTTGTCGGTCAAATTCTTAAACGTGCCATAAATTAGGGAAGGGCGATCGCGCTTTGGGACTGAAAGGGATCTCGCTCGCGTGAGATTTAGGATGGGATAGGGGCGATCGCGACTAAGCCGATCGCTTTTTCAGCAAGCTTTGAGCCTAAGTTATAATAAAGATCGCTTTATAAGGAGCAATTAGATGAATATTGTCCTCAAACCAGAATACGAAGAGTTTATTCAAGCGCAAATGCAAAGTGGGAAATATGGCAGTGTTGAAGAAATCATTGGAGAAGCGATCGCGCTTTTGAGAGAACGAAAACGACACATCGAAGAACTGCGTGAGAAAATAGCAGTGGGAAGTGCACAAATTGCTAAGGGACAAGTGACTGATGGGGAACTTGTTTTTGCCAGACTGCAAGAAAAGATCGATCGCATAGAACAGTCAGAGGTATGAACAGTTACACATTTTCTGATGAAGCTGTGCGAGACTTGAATGAGATTTGTGACTACATTGCTCGAAATAGTTCTAAGGCTGCCAGCGAGCTTTTTGATGCCATCCGTCAAAAATGTAAACTTGTGGCAGAATTTCCCAATATGGGGAAACGCTATGAGATATTTTCCCCCAATTTACGGGGATTTATTGTTAGGGATTACTTGATTTTTTACTACCCCAGATCGGACGGGATTGATATTGCTCGCGTGGTGCGTGGCGATCGAGATTTGGTATTATTGTTTTCAGAGTTAGGGGAAGATTAATCGGTGTTGGATGGATCTGAATGGCGATCGCACTTTCGGAACAAAAGGGCGATCGCCCTTTGGGATTCGGGATGGGAAAGGCGATCGCCCTTTTAGTTATTTGGGGGAAAAGGCGATCGCTATCAATTTTTACTCTCGAATGCGAATTCTGTAAACTTCTACCAGTAGTAATTTACCTCGATAATGCTCCTCACTATCGTGCAATGATAAGTATTCTGTTAGCCTTGCCATCAATTGAGGAATAATTTCCGGGTGATTTTTCAGTTGAATAGAAATGATTCCCTGATATGAACTTGGCGGATAAGTCACAATATCTGCGAAATCTCCATTGAGAGAAACAAGTATTGCATTTAATTCCTGAGCTTTGGCAATGACAATAGTATCGGGAGATTCAATTGGGATGTAATCTCCCAATACAAAAACTTCATGCTGGGTATCACGAAGAATTTGAATAATAGACTTAGGAACGCATTGATCGATGAACAATCTTAAACTCATTAGGCAACTGTTTCAAAATCAGACAAATCGCGAGCATAATCAAGACAAGCAGCTATCTGTTCTTTGGCGATATCTGGAAACTCGTCCATGATTTGTTCGACAGTGTTATTTGATGCTAAATATCCTAAAATCAGACCAACGGGAATTCTAGTTCCTTTGATTCTTGGTTTACCTCGCAGTACATCGGGGGTACTAACGATATGTTCTCTCCAGTTTACAGGCATAACTTGTCCTTTCTGAATCTGATAAGTTATATTTTAACTTAGGGAATGGCGATCGCCCTTTGGGATTCGACATGGAAAGGCGATCGAACTTTTTGGTTGTTTGGGGGAAAAGGGCGATCGCTTGGATAAAAGGGGCTATTGAGAGGAAGTAATCATCAAGCAACTTATTTCGGCGTTGCTGATTTAGGGTATGAAGGGCTAAATATGCAAGTCAGAGAAACCAGTATCCACAAAAGTTCGGGATTTTCAAGTTATTTTTTTCATACCCTGATTAAGCAACGCCGATTTTAATATTCAACTTACATTTCCGTCAACTTCAGAAACTCCGAAAAAAGAAGATTTGGATAAAAATGGTTAGATGGGCGATTTATGATAAAATATCAGAAATGCACCCACGCTAGCCTCAGAAACCCGGTTTCTTCCTAGATTTATCGTTAGTAATCGCAAAAATTCATAGAAACCGGGTTTCTCGCCCGCGATGCCTTGTTATAAAATATCACAAATAAAACTGTCTCACCCGCTCCGATTTTACCTGCAAAAATCAAAATAGTCAAATCTATGTCTAGATTAAATGTACGGTCAAAAAATCAAGCTCTTGGCTTTGTCATTGGTTTATTAATTTTTGTCATTTTCATTCCCGGATGCTGGGCTTTAACAACTAAGATTGCTCCCACAGCAGCACGGCAAGTAGATAACAAAGTAGCTGTGCGTGCAGATGTACAAAATACATCAAATTCTCGCTCTTCTTTAGGAGTTGGGCTTCACGGTATTGCTGACTACTCCACACAATTACCCTTTTTAGATACTTTCAAATCTTCTAGACAATGGATAACTCAATGCGTCAGCGGACAACCAAACTGTAAAGGTGAATGGGATACAGAAGAATATAATCTTTTAAATCTTGATGAAAATGGGTGGGTGAAGTCTCTCCCATCTCCCGAAGATGCTCCTAAATATACTAGAGTAAGTACCCTATTACTTAGGGAAATCCCCAATCGCTATCCTTCAGGGCAATATATTGTTAGTTATGAGGGTGAAGGTGCGATCGAATATACCTATGATGCCAAAAAAGATGAGGCTGCGTCGAAACCCGGGAGGGATATCATTAATGTGGATGCCACACAAGGCGGAGGCATCATGATTATAATTACTGCTACCGATCCCAAGAAAACAGGGAACTATATCCGGAATATTAAAGTTGTTCGCTCCCAAGATGAACAGCTTGAGCGAAGCGGTGAAATATTTAACCCGCTGTTTATAGAAAAGATTAAAAAATTTAGAGTCTTGCGTTTTATGGACTGGATGGGGACAAATGGTTCGGAACAAAAAGACTGGTCAAACCGACCTAAACCAGAGAGCGTATCCTATGCTTACAGAGGAAATGTTCCCATAGAAGTTATGGTGAATTTAGCTAACAAAGTCCAAGCAGAACCCTGGCTTAATATGCCGCATCAGGCTACGGATGAATATATGACTAACTTTGCTAAAATGGTAAAAGATAGTTTAGATCCAAAGTTGAAAGTTTATGTAGAGTATTCTAATGAGGTGTGGAATTGGTCATTTCCACAATCGCATTATGCTTTGGAACAAGGTAAAGCGAAGTGGGGAGATAAAGGCGATGCTTTTATGCAATGGTACGGAATGCGTACTGCTCAAATGTGCGATATCTGGAAAGGCGTCTTTGGGGATCAAAAGAATCGAGTTGTCTGCGTGTTAGGAACTCAAAGAGCTTGGAGAGAGTTAGGAGATTATGCTTTAGATTGTCCCTATTGGGTAGCTGAGGGCAATAAACCTTGTTATCAACATGGCATTGATGCCTATGCTATAGCGGGATATTTTAGCGGCAACTTGGGCGGGAAAGAAGGTGTCAGCACAGTAGAATCTTGGTTAAATGACGCCGATGGCGGGTTTGGCAAAGCTTTTAAGCAATTAAAAGAGGGCGGGTTACTTCCTGGTTTAAAAGATAGTTTGCCAGATGTTGATAGTGACTTTAAGTATTTCTTAGATGTGGCTCAAAAAAAAGGTATCAAGTTATTTGTTTACGAGGGCGGTCAACATATTGTAGGTACGGGCGGAGTGGAGAATAACGAAAAACTGACTGAGTTTTTTATGGAATTAAATAGGCGTCCAGAAATGTATGATATGTACACCCAATTACTCAATAGTTGGAAACAAGCTGGAGGCAGTCTTTTCATGCACTTTGTGGACGTGGGTGGATTTGGTAAGTGGGGAAGTTGGGGGGCTTTGGAGTATGTTGAGCAAAAGGGTTCGCCTAAGTATGATGCTTTGATGGATTTTATTGATAAGAATCCTTGCTGGTGGGATGGCTGTGCTGTTGAGGGAAGTTGATCGCAATTGGTAGGGTGCGTCAGTGGGGAAAACGTACATTTTTCGTACTAACCTGAAGACTGACGCACCTACAGGCTGATACTGTGCCGTGGAGGGAAGTTGAGGAATTGTGTAGGGTGCGTCACGAAAGGAAAACACGCATTATTTGTACTAATGCCAATTTGCAAGAGTCTTGCTACAAAACAAATGTTATGTTCAATAGTCCGGACAGTTTTCAATCACTAACGGCAGAATGCTGGTTTCAGCCTTCTCAGTGAGGTCAAATGCTAACGGTAGAATGAGGGTTTCAGCCTCGGTCTCAAAAACTGTCCGGAGTATTGATGTTTTTTTATTCAAATATTGTCGATTGGTGCGTCGCTATGAGATTTGCTATCTTTTTTTGGGGATGGTTGATGGCGACACACCCTACAAATACTACTGGCTGTGGAGGGATGATGAGGAATTGGGTGCAATCAAGAATCGTTCGATCGCACTTGCTCAAATTCTTCAGCATCCCCCGCCAAACCAGAACCCTGGCTATTCCTTAACTGCGGCGATTCGCCATTACTCGCAGCCGCACCGTAACCCCCAGAATACCTGTCCTCCAAACCCGAATCCCTCAGCGAAATCGCACTTCTGTGACTCGGCGACAATCGATCGGTCGATCGGCGATTTGTCCCCGACACGGGCGGCTTCCGAGTTAAAGTTTTCCAAGCAGCCATAACCCCAGTCACCACGCTGCGAGTAGTTACCTGCACGTTTTGCGCCTGCTTTTTAGCGCTACCAATACTTCGATCGACCTGTTTGACAACCTCGCCCGCACTTTGTACACCCTCGCTGACATCATCCGTCAACTCGCTAATTTCCAGCCCAGTCAACCGAATCGCCTCCAAAGTGGGCGGAAATTCGCGAGAAAGTGTGTCAGCGAGCTTTTCCACGCTGCGCGCAGCCCGCGTCAATGCTTGCACCGCAGGTATTAAAGTCACTAAAACAGCAGTCAGGCTAACCGCCACTAGCAAAATCGAAAGTCCTAGCCAGAATATAGGGTCACTCACTGGAATTTGGGATTTAGGGTTGGGAATTTCACGTCATTTAGCGGATGGGCGCAGCGGCGGACTCACTTCGGCTTCAGTTTCCGACAGCGTTTGGCGTTCCCGCTGAGTCGCTTCCAAACCTGCCGCGATCGCCTCTTTGAGTCTAATCAAAGTTTCGTCCCAATTTCGGATGGCAGTTTCAGAAAGTCGATCGGCCTGCAACTGCACGCTAGTCGATAAATCTTCCGCCAACTCCGGCAAAGCATCGGCCGATTTTTTCAATATCTGCCGCGTCTCCTTGCCCGGTCGCGGTGCCATCAGCAACCCAGTCACGGCCCCGATCGCAGAACCCACAAGCAAACCGCCAATAAATAATCCTGAACGTTTAGTTGACATTTTTATAACTTCTCTCCATACACCAATTTTAGGCACGTTTGCCCGATCGCAGCCCTTTACAAAGGTAGAAATATTCTCGATAATTCTGGATTTCTACCAGAGGCGGCGATTTGCTGCTGCCATCAGTCCGCAGGTAGAGAGGGCAAAATTTGCAGCAGTTTTAGGATAGCTTACCTCAAAGGTCGATCGCGCCTGGGCCAAAGCATCCGTCCCAAACCCAGCAATCCCAAAAGTTGCTGAACCTGTTGCAGTTGCAATTCCATTTGTTGATAGCGCCGTCGCAGTTGGCGGGCACCTTGCTGCCTGTTACCAAGGAAATCCGGCGACATACTGAGGACATTGCTGCTAAAGCGTTCGATTACTGCGAGCCGAATTTCCAAACGTGCGATCGTCCGCCTGATTTTCCACACCTTCGCAGCGATATAAAAACAGACAAGAGATATTAGTAGATTGATAATTACCACACCAGCCAGCATTTCTCACCTATTTTCAACTAATAACATATTCCGCGTTTTGTAGAAGACCGGGCGGTTGAAACCGTACGTCCGATCTTCAGTCCGCGGAGGCGGACATCGTTCGTGTAGACGCGGTTTCAACCGTACGTCCGATCTTCAGTCCGCGGAGGCGGACATCGTTTGTGTAGACGCGGTTTCAACCGCCGTCTTAGTGTCCGGCAAACAAACCTTAGTACCGCCCAAACCGCAATAACCGTTCGGGTTTTTAGCAAGATACTGCTGGTGATAGCTTTCTGCGTAATAAAACTCAGCAGCCTCAATAATTTCAGTGGTAATCTTGCCGTAACCGGCCGCCGTCAAAGCCTGCTGGTAAGCATCGCGCGAAGCTTCAGCTTGCTGCATTTGGGTAGCTGAATACGTGTAAATTCCCGATCGGTACTGAGTACCAGAATCATTGCCCTGACGCATTCCTTGAGTAGGATTGTGACTTTCCCAAAAAACTTTGAGCAGCGTTTCGTAACTAATTACTTTCGGATCGAATACAACCAGAACTACTTCATTATGTCCCGTCATCCCGCTGCAAACTTCGTTGTAAGTAGGATTCGGAGTAATCCCGGCCGCGTAGCCAACAGCAGTCGAAAAAACTCCATTTTGCTGCCAAAATTTGCGTTCTGCTCCCCAAAAACAGCCCAGGCCAAACACGGCAGTCTCCATACCGTTTGGAAAGGGAGGTTTGAGCGGATTGCCGTTAACAAAGTGACTTGCCGGTACCGACATCGACTCTGCGCGTCCCGGTAATGCCTCTTGGGGAGAGGGCAGGCTCGACTTTTTGCCAAATCCAAATAGCACCATAAGTTTGTGAGGGGATCTCTGATAAACGTCTTTACCTTACTTAATAATATCAGATATACACTAAAAATAGTCGCCCTCTTGAAGGTAGAAAGTAAAAGCCAGAAGGTCGATTCTTTTTGCGGAGGCTTTTTGGTGATACTGCTCACTGCCAACGCAGTTTTCAATCACATTAGACCGCTGCTCGCTGTCACCAAACCATACCTAAAATATCACCTATTGTTCAGGTATAAATCACGCAGATTTTAGGCAAAACATCCGATGATTAAACGTATGGTGTTGTAGTAGTTATTCAATACCAGGTTTTGGGAGTATGTACAAATGGCAGCTAAACCTTGCAGTGAACCCTTAAAATCCAATCCGTTTATTACTTACCGCGACCCGATTACAGGGAAATGGATTGTTGTGAATCAGAATTTGCCGAAAGCAGCGGAATACCCACAGCTAGCAGCAGCTTGATTTCTACTCTTAACTTTACCTGAAAAATCAACTATCATTTCTGATTGCGTCAGGGCCGGTTTTACCAAGCATCTATGCCTAAAACAAACAATCTCGTAAACCCGCCCCGCTCAACGGTCAACTAGAATCTACATTTTTTTTATTAGATCAAAGAAAGGGTTGATGTAGATTATTAGTTGTAAGGGGCGGGTTTAGGTAGATTGTTTGCGGTTATTAAATATTTTGGGTAAAACCCACCCCTACGGTATTTATGGTTATTTAATCGGAGTTGAGTTCATCTCTTTTTGCAGTTCCAAATACCGATAGAGATATTCCGAAATTATCCCGTGCAAAAACAAGTCGCGTGCCGCATTAAACGGACTGTTGGGCGCTAGCGGGTGGCGGTTGACAATTACATGATTCCAGTCGCAATTTCCGGTAATCTCGCTGACGTACACTCCGAAGTTTTCATCTAACTGAAGCGACATCACTGCTCGCGCAAATTCGTCGCTAGTCAAACACAAAGAATAAAAGACTTTAAACAATTCGATCGCCGATTCCAAATCCAAAATTCTCAACCATCTGCGTTTTTCAAAATCTATTGCAACTTCTACTGGTTGAATGCTATCATAATTTATTCCCCGTTTTTTGACTGCCTGCAACCAGTTAGGATTTGTCAGCATTGCCTGGTTGTAATCCCAGACAAAATTATAGAGAATTAAGTCGTGTTCGAGAAACGCATTGTCAGCTAAATCGCTAACTGTTCGCGGATAAAGCTTTGACTTTTCAATCTGGGTGTCGGGGCCGTTGTCAATCAAGAAGTTGATAATGTTGGAGCCGGCGCAGATGTGTCGCACAATTAAATAACAAGCTTCTGGCGAGACAAAGTTATTTAGGAAAAATGCAGCCGATTTGTGCATTAAAGTGTAAGCGCGAAATTGAAATGGCAACAGGCGCTTTGCGGTCATAATTACCGCCAGCAACAAGTTAGCAATTATTTTGATCGGGATGAGCAAATAACTGCGAGTCCAGTTTTGTAAATCCCGGATCATGTAGGCTTTTGCCACTAAATCGACGGGAATAGATCGATCGCAAAACAGCACATCCCAAACATTCGGATCTCGGCGGTTGTAGGGTTTCGTAGCGTAAGGGATTTTTCGCTCATCAGGGAGATTTTCGGTATCTTGTTTTTGCAGCTTTTGCATTAGCGGATTTCCTCCAATTGCAGCAAATATAAACGAGCAGTAACGCTGGCAGTTTTGACAATGCGGCGGGCGATATCATCCGTCATCCATTCGGCATTAATTAAATTTTCTAATTTTGCTAAATGCGACTCGTCATTAACTCCATGATAAGCTAAAAACGATACTTGTTCGTCTTGCAAACCGAGAGTTTCTTGAATTTGTTTTGCCCACTTTCCCGCCAACTGATTTCCCAATCCTTCGATAATAAACATACTGCCAATTAAATCGACCGGATTTTCCCGCGATGCTTGGTGGAAGATAAAAGCTGATAGTGCTTCGCTGCCAATATTCTTATCATATTCCACAATTTTTGCCAATTCACCGCCCACCGAAACATAATTTTGTTCTAGCATTTGATAGTCGCGGTGTTCGTCTTGGGCGTGGCCGATAAAAGTCGATCGCAGGCGAAAGTCACTCATGTTAGAAGCAGCGCGAGCAATCCAGCGAGCTCCCTCGACAACTTGCGGGCGCAGATTGCAAAGTAAAGCTTGATAGTCTTCTATTGTAAACTCTCCTCGGTACAATTTGCGGACAATGGGCACGGAACGAATTTCGCGATCGAACTTCAGCCAAATCCCTGCTAACTCCCGCAACAAATAAGCTTGCGGAGAGTTAGAGTTTTCCGGTTTAACGCTTTCGAGAGGCGAAGCTTCGGGAACCTCAAGAAAATTAGAAATTTGAGAAATCATAGGCTTCTCGGTATTTTCCACAGCAGTTAACATCATGTATGCCGTTGTAAAGCGGCCGCTTTCCGGCACGAAACAAAAGATTTTCTGTCCGGGCTGCAACTTGCCAGAATTGAACAATTCCTCTAACATTAAATAAATCGAAGCGCAGCCTGTATTTCCCCGACTGTACAAGTTAGTAAACCATTTTTCTTCAGGTATCATGCAGCCTGCTTGTTCCAGAAGTTCCACAATTTGTCCCCGGAAAAAGTGAGAGGAATAGTGGCACAGCAGCCAGTCAATTTCTTGTGGGAAAACTCTCCCGGTTTTAATCAACCGCAGCCAACCTTCAACGCCTAATTTCATTACATTGTCCAGCAAGCGAATATTTTGCCGCAAGTCAAAAGCTCCCGCTGTGGCTGCATCGAGGTAGGAGGAATAATCCAACCAGCTTTTAGTTGATGTTTCGTTTGCTAATCCTGAATACATACAAACAGGATAGGCGTTGGCGTGGGAAACGAGTTCAATCCATTCTATTTTTAAACTAATTCCCGTGGAGTTGGGATGGTTTTGCAGCAAAAAGGCTCCGGCACCGTCTGATAGCATCCAGCGCAAAAATTCTGTATCGAAAGGCAGGGGTTTTCCCGCTTGCACGGAAGTTTCTGCTTCAAATTTGGTGTTTTTGAACAGGCGCGAGGGAAATTCGGAAGCGACGGCAATTGCTGTTTGTTTTTTGCCGAGTTCGAGTTGAGAGGCGGCGTAATTTAAAGCAGAAACTCCGGCACAGCAAACTCCTTGAGTTGACACTATTTCTAGGGGAGATAATTCGGAAAGTTCCCCGTGTACTGTGCTGGCAAATCCCGGTACTAATAAGTCTGGTAAAGTAGTGGCGCAGGCCAATAAGTCGATCGCCCCTGGTTCCAAATTTGCCTGGGCGATCGCGTCGCGGACGGCAAACGCTGCCATTTGGCTGTTAGAATATATTGTTTGCTGCTGTTTGTCGATCGCGTAATAGCGCTGTTGAATGCCGTTGCTGTTGAGAATTCGCTGCCTGACTCTCGAAGGACGCGAGGCAATTTTGCCGAGATATTCTTCCATCTCATCATTATTAATCGGTTCTCCCGGCAAAAATTTGCCAATCCGATTGATATAAGCACTGTACATGGCGTAAACCTCTAAAGTTGCTAATTTACTCTGGTTCGTTAGTTTGTTAAATCAAGCCAGAAAATATCTAAAATTGATTGTGCTTTGGGAAGCAGCGAACTTGCAAGGAGAAACCAGCTATCTTGTAAAGCTTCTCGAAATCACAGAAATCGAGCAACAGCGAGCACAAGTAACCTGAAGCAGGGTGAAGTTTTTTCGGAAAGTGAGCCAATATGTAAGTAGAGTTCCTTCACTGCTTGGCAACTACAATGGATTTTGAAGAAATAAATGTTTGGTATTCTCAATCTCAACGCCGCACCGCTGTCTCGCTGTTGATGAAACGAGTCGGCGTAACTCGCACTAGGGCTGAATGCTTGATCAGGCTGTGGATTTACTTATTGGTGAAACAGCTTCAGGAAAATCAGCCGCGAATCAAACCGCCGCTGGCGAAACTGGAATTGCCAGCAACAGAAGTGCAGTGTACTCACCGGGAAGCAGCAGAACTATTTTACTGCGATTCCGATCGCGGGAGCGATCGGGCTGCGGGAATGATGTTAGATAAATTAGCAGCCCTGGGGTTAATTAAAAAACACTTTGACGGTAACACTACTGAAATAGAAATTCAACCCATTTCAGAGATTTTAAATATTTCCGAACCTCAAAAGCCTGTACAACTTCAATTAGATGATTTCAACCCTAGGTGCGATGCGATTCCTGTGGCTAATTTATTAGCAACTAATTACAACTGGATGAACCGCAGCACTAACGCCGTCCCCTACAAAATTGTGAAAATCCTGCGGCTTTTGGCCAGTCAATACTCAAAGGGAATGCGAGTTTTGCGCCGCTCAGATAATCTCAATCCAGTCGGGTTTTACTTACTTTATCCCACCGCTACCGAATCTGAAGTTAATTTTTTTAACGATCCTAGCAAAAGCCTTCATTTAAGTTCTATTTCCGATATCGATCCTTTCAATATGGCGCTACCAGGAGATCCAAATTGCCAGTCAGTATTTGTCCGCAGTTGGATGATCGATCCGCACTATTTGTCAGAATACCGGATTACTTTTCTGGAAGACTCACAAAAAATTTTAGCTCAAATGCAAACAGATTTTCCGAATCTTTGCGACTTGTATACACTGATGATTCACCCCATGTACGAAAAACAGGCCCTGGCTTTCGGATTCCACAAGACTAGCAGTGACAGTCAGTTATCTGTTTACTGGATGTATCTCGCATTAGATCGATTTTTAGCATTAAATATCAAAGAAGCCTTGCTCAAACTGTAAGTAGAAAGAAGAAGGAAGTTCGGCAACGAATTCGCTCCACGGATGTAACGGATGTAACGAATGTAAAGGATAGAAGGAAGAAGGAAGAAGTCGATAAAAAATAGAACGCCCAGAACCCCGACTTCGCCGAAGTTGTCGGGGTTCTAACAGCATTCGCGTTTTACTTTATTTTTTAGTCCCCTTTTGCTGGGACGAAAGTTTGTCTAGGATCGATTTCAATCGCCGAGTAATATCAAATCCGATAGCATCGTCGGGCGTCAAATCCAATCAACATTCTACCACGAACAGTGCAACCGAAATTTATCTAATTCATCTGCGTTAATCTGTGTTAATCTGCCTCTATCTGCGGTTAAAAAAAGAAAATTTCGGAACCGCAGATGACAAGGGATTGACGCGGATTCACGCAGATGAAGATCGGAGAGATAGGAATAATTCCGATGCTAACAGATTTGATATAACTACAAACTTGTTTATAAAACTTCCCGTCCCAAATAGCGTTGCAGCACTTCCGGCACTTTTACAGTTCCGTCTGGCTGCTGGTAATTCTCCAAAATTGCAGCCATTGTCCGGCCCACGGCTAAACCAGAACCGTTAAGCGCGTGCACAAATTGAGTGCCTTTTTTCCCCGCTTCTTTAAAGCGAATATTCGCCCGCCGCGCCTGAAAATCTGCGACGTTGGAACAACTGGAAATCTCGCGGTATTTGCCCGCAGATGGCAGCCACACCTCTAAATCGTAGGTTTTTGCGGCCGCGAAACCTAAGTCGCCGGTACACAGCGCGATCGCCCGATAAGGCAATTTCAGCGCCTGCAAAACTCCCTCGGCATCCTGCACAAGCTTTTCGTGTTCTGCCTCGGAGGTACTCGGATGCACGAGTTTCACCAATTCAACTTTATTAAATTGGTGCAGTCGAATTAATCCCCTCGTATCTTTGCCGTAACTTCCGGCTTCTCGCCGAAAACAAGGAGTGTAAGAACAGTGATAAATTGGCAACTGTTCTGCTGTCAATATTTCTCCTCGATAAAGATTGACAACCGGAACTTCGGAAGTAGGAATCAGCCACAAATCGTCTTGGTCGCACTTGAAACTTTCTTCGGCAAATTTGGGTAATTGACCCGTAGCAGTGAGGGATTCGGTGTTAACTAAAAATGGGGGAATTACTTCTACATAACCGGCTTTTGTGTGGCGGTCGAGCATGAATTGAATAATCGCTCTTTCCAGGGCTGCCCCGGCGCCAATTAAGCTCACAAAACGGGGCTGAGCGACTTTTACGGCTCGTTCAAAGTTGATAATTCCTAATTTTTCGCCGATTTCCCAGTGCGGTAAAATACCGGAATTTTGGGGAATGTATTCGTCTCCCCAGCGCCGGATTTCGACGTTTTCATTTTCATTTTTGCCGATCGGCGTTGACTTGTCGGGCAAGTTCGGCAGCGGCAATAATAAGGCTTCTATTTGAGCTTTTAGGTCTTTTTCTTCTGCTTGTAATTCGTTCGACTGCGTGCCGACTGCGTTGCCTTCTGCTTGCAAAGTCTGAACTTCGGGAGATTCGAGGGGTAAACCCGATTTTCTTTTTTGACCGATGAGTTTGGCTATTTCGTTGCTGCGGGCTTGCAGTTGCGATCGCTTCCCTTCCAACTCGCGCTGCTGTTTGTCTAACTGCACGATCGGCTCGATTTCATAGTTGCCTCCGCGCAGGTTGAGGCTTTCCTGCACGGCTTGCGGGTTTTCTCGGATTAGTTTGAGGTCTAGCACAGATTTATTCTAAATCTTATATGTTAGATCGGTTGGGACAGAACGAGATGATACAGAAGCTTTGTCAATGATTAGCGCATTCAATCATAACTTATTCTGATCTAAAATAACCGTTGGGTATTACCCCTGAAGGGTGACACCCCACAAATGTCTGCTATACTTGCAAATATTAGTAGATGCACCCTGATAATTTTCTACCCCAGCCAGCAATGGCCGGGTTTTTTTTTGTGGCATGGAATTTAAGTCCTGGACGCACTAAGCTGTGTTGCATCTAGATTGCCTATGGTATTAGAAAGGGAGAGGGGGAGAAGGGGAGAGGGGGAGAGGATTTGACGATTGTTCGATCGGGACTCGAAATATACAATTTAAATGCACAACAGCTTATCAGTCTAAAAAACCCGGTTTCTCGCGATTGTCGTCTCAAATCCGGCAATTACGTTAAGAAACCGGGTTTTTGCGTCCCGGACTAGGTGAGTAAGTCCTAAAATATCTTTCCGGTTAAAAGTTAAAGCCAGTGCGAACCAACCAAACCCATTGAGTGTCGTTGCGGCTGTCATTCTCAGGATTAACCACGACCCAAACACCAGGGGTGATCGAAATGTTGTCGTTGACCTGAAAGCGATAGAACGCTTCAATATGATAGGAAGTATCTCGCTCGCGGCGCACATTACTGCTCGTCACGCGACCTGGTAAACCCACCAAAATCCCGGGTAGATTGCCTTCACCTCCCACATCTGGGAAACTTATCCCGATCGCCCCATACACAATATCGGCGCGATCGTCACCGTCAACATTTAGCAAAACCACACCACCTCTACCATCAGAAACGCTGCTAACACCGGAATTTTCTGCATTGGCGCGAGTATAAACGCCCCAACCGTGAACTTGGAAGCGGGGAGCAAGGCGGTAGAATCCTTGTACGCCTACAGAATCGCTGGATGTAGCAATATTGTCCCCAAACGGTCGCGCAGCCAAAAAACTGCCCGTACCGCCTGTGAGATCGGCTTTACCGCTTGGTGCAAAGGTACGAGAATAGGCTACGCCAATGGCTCCGCGATCGGCCCGGTAGGCAAGCTGAACCAGAGCATTGTACGAACCGTTGAATAAACCGTTACTTTGCTGCGAGAGATTGGGATTGCCGGCGACATAGCCCACAGTCAGGGTGAGGTTTTTGACGATCGTCCAGTTGACAGCCGCACCGCCACCTCCCCGGCGGTAGAGGGGATTGTATTGTCCGAACTTCGAGGGAATTCCCTCACTATCGCTGGCGATCGTTGGAGGAGTCAGCAAATCCGTAATATCGGGATACCCGACACCTGTCGGGCCGACGGTCAGCGCCAGATTAGAAGTCAGCGGGGTCACATACAATACGTGAGGGACGGTGATTGTGTTATCGACATTGCCATCAAAGTTCAAGGCCGTCATATTTGTACCCGTATTGTCGGCAATCCTGCCCAAGTTGCCGAATTCCAAACGGGTTCTCAGCATATCGCGACCGGTGAAGCTGGTTTCAAAATTTAATCGCCCCCGGTTGGCAATAATAGTGTTGGTGCGATCGCGCGAATCCCCCACACTGTTACCGGAGGTATCTGTTACCACCACGATAATTTCCGCATTCAGCTTCGTCGTAGTCGAGAACTGATGCGCTTCTAGTTGTGCTGTGCGTGCATCTAGGGCATCGACTCGACCCCGCAACACCGATAATTCAGTTGCAAATTCTGCTTGCAGTTTTTGGACGATCGCTAAATCTTCCCCAGTAATCTGGTTGGTTGTTCCTGTGGCAATTATTTCGCTGATGCGATCGAGACAGCTATTCAATCCTGCCGCAAATTCGTACCGCGTCAGCGCGCGGTTTCCTCTATAAGTGCCGTCGGGATAACCGGCAATGCAGCCGTAGCGTTCTACTAAAGATTGCAGCGCCTGAAACGCCCAGTCAGTCGGTTTTACATCCGAGAGTTGAGAGACAGAATTCACCTGCGCGAAGGGGTCTTCTGCCAAGGTATTTAACGGTTCAGGAGCAACTAATCTATCAATTGGTGCAGCAAAACTTGGGAATGATGTTAGTAAAAATACAGCAGGTGTTCCCAGGATAAAAGCAGTAATCAGGTGATAAAAATGCTGGATGTGCATAGGAAAAAGCTCCGCATAAAAACCGCTCTTGCATCATTCTCAAGAACGGGCAAGATGCCCGTTCCACAATAAAATTCACTCTTTGTGGAACGAGCATCTTGCCCGTTCCTAAACAAGCATCTTGCCCCTTCCACAATAAAATTCACTCTTTGTGGAACGGGCATCTTGCCCGTTCCTAAACAAGCATCTTGCCCCTTCCACAATAAAATTCACTCTTTGTGGAACGGGCATCTTGCC